>CAYHSN010000026.1:7963-12975 GCA_964359235.1 uncultured Vicinamibacterales bacterium
GGCCGACCAAGGTCGGCCCCTACGAACGATCGTGTCACGGCCGACCAAGGTCGGCCCCTACGAAGACCCATGTTATGAAACCGCTTCTGGCCCGGATCTACACGGCATCTGCACGCCCAAGTGCTGCGCAGACGGCACTTGCCAGGGCATCCACGTTCCACCTAGCGGGAATCTCCCGTCCATTTTCTGATCGCGTCCGCCCGGCGACATTGCCTCCAGACACGCGGAGGAGGCCATGCGCGGGCGGCTCGCGACGATGGCGGCGGCAGTCGTGGTGGCGAGACTGCTGCACGCGCCAGCAGCCGCGCAGTCGGGCCTGCCGTTCAAGCGCGTGCGGCCAATCGATGCTCGGGCGCACGAGCTGCTCGTCGACGCCTGGCGCAGCCTGAGAGACCGTGCGAACGCTGATTGACACGCTCGAAGCCTCCGATCTCATCGTCCAGATCGAGTCGCAGCCCGTTCTGGCGACGCTCCGAGCACGCCTGCGCTTCATGAGCGCCGTCCAGGGGTGCCGGTATCTGCGCGTGTCGGTCAAGGTGCCTGGCCTGCGAGAGCACCTGCTGCCGGCACTGGCGCACGAGCTGCAGCACGCGGTCGAGATCGCGCAGGCGCTGGACGTGCGAGACGAACAGACGGTTCAGGATCTGCTCAGCCGCATCGGCTGGCAGTGGAAGCACACGGTGTTCGAGACCGAGGCTGCGCTGATGATCGAGGAGCGCGTGCGCTTCGAGGTGCCCTTCGGCGCAAGGCGCCGGCCCTAAAAGGCCGGCCTACGCGGGGAACGCCGGCCCTGAAGCTCCGCCACACGGCGATCACGGCCCCTGTGCCACCGCAGCCATGCCCGGCGTGAGGCGGCTCGCGGCGCGTGCCCGTAGAACTCGCCCGACACGCGAAGTCTGAAAAACGCGCCGAAGGCCAAGACTCGGCGCAACTCATGGAGTTGTGCTCACGAGCTTGATCGCGCCGAGAGGCGCGATTTCCCGGGCGAGTTCGCCGGGCCGCGAAGCGAGGCGTCTCACGACGGGCGACTACGGCGCCGGGTCCGGCTGCCCTCGACGCGGCTCGGGCCGGGAAAGCCGGACACTACCGGGCCAGCTCGGCCAGCGACGCCGCGAGCAGGATGATCTGCTTGGTCGCGGTCTTCGCGCTCTCCGGCTCGGCCCACTCGCTGAGCGTGTGCTGGTTGCCGCCGTTCGCGCGGCCGACCGAGATCGCGGGAATCCTGCGGACGACGGCGGCGTTCGCGTCGGTCGATCCGGTCGGGACGGCCTCCCGCCCGGGCGGCAGCTTGACACCGAGATACGTCAGGACGTCAATCCCGGTCTGCACGATCGGGTGCGCGCGGCGATCCTGCAGGTGTTCGGGCCGCCCGCCCGCCTCCGATTTCTGGATCCATTCCCGCGCGAACTCGACCTTCTCCGTCTTCGCCGCGGCCTCGCACTTCCCCACGATCGCCGCATCGAGCTTCGCGAGCAGCTCGGGATCGACGGTGCGCAGATCGACCGTGAAACGCACGTCCTGTGGAATGGCGTTGACCACCTTCCCGCCTTCCATCATCCCGACGTTGTAAACCGCAGTGACGGCCTCGTCCGGACCCGGCAGTGGGATCGTGTAGATGTCCATGATGCACTGCGCGGCGGCGCGGCCGGGATGGGGTTTCCCGCGCGAGGTCACGGTGTGCGAGCCCTCCCCGTGAAACGTCATCCACGACCAGTAGATGCCGAGCGCGCCGTAGTTGACTGAGCCCAGGCCGCCGTCGAGCGCCACGACCATGTCGGCGGCGCCCGGATTCTTGTCCAGCCAGTGGTTCATGCCCCTGAGCCCAAGCTCCTCCTGCACGGTTGCCACGAAGATGACGTCGCCCTTCGTTTTCACGCCGGCCGCGTTCAGCGCCCGCGCCGCCTGCAGCATGTTTGCCACCGACGCGCTGTTGTCGAAGATACCCGGCGCGTGCAGACGCCCGTCCTTGCGGGTGACCCGCACGTCGGTCGCCATCGGATGCACCGTGTCCATGTGCGCCGCGAACACGACGGTCGGTCCGCCGCCCGCGCCGCGCCGCCGGCCCATGACGTTGCCGACCTCGTCGACCGACACCTCGAGGCCCAGCTTCTGGAACTCCGCCTTTACGTACTCGCCGCGCTTCTGCTCGAAGGTCGACTGTGCCGGGATCTCGGTGATGCGGATCCACTCGGCGACCTGGTCGGTGAACTTCTCGTCGAGAAATGCGAGCGCCGCCTTCACCTCCCGCGTCTCGGCGATCTGCGGCGTGAACTTCGACGGGTACGTCGTCTGCGCCCCCGCCGCAGCGGCGACCAGCAGCATCAAGAGCGCGACGGCGACACGAGAGCGCATGAGGGTATCCCTTCTCTAGCCTGCAACCTGCCATGGCCCGTAGCGCCGGACTTCAGTCCGGCCTGAGGCGCGACTGAAGTCGCGCGCTACGTCTGTTCCGGCAAGCAGTTGTCAGTCGTCAGTCGTCAGTCGTCAGTCGTCAGTTGTCAGTCGTCAGTCCCCTATCTGTCTGGCACTCTATTCCCGCTGATCCACACCGACTCGATCGTCCGCGTGTTGCGGATGTCGTCGAGCGGGTTCTTCTGAAGGACGATGAAGTCGGCGAAGCGGCCGGCCTGCAGTGCGCCAACCCGATCCTCCAAGCCCATGCACGCCGCCGCGTCGCCGGTCGCGGCGACGAGCGCCTGCATCGGCCGAAGGCCGGCGTTCACGAGTTCCTCCAGCTCGAGGTGCTCGAAGTAGCCCTGGAAGCGCGCGGGCGGTCCGGTGTCGGTGCCCGACGCAAGCCGCACGCCCGCGTCGCGAAGCGTCTTCGCGTTTCGCCGCGCGACGTCGAGCGCCTGCTTGTAGCGCTTCGCCGAACGGCTCTTGCGCAGGCTCTCCTGCCGCACGGGATCCTCCAACGCGGCGAGCACCTGCGGATCCGCCTCGCGCGTGAAGAACGGGTCGTCGAAGAACGCCGGCCGGGACTCGTACGCGAACGTCGAGATCTCGCGCGTCAGCGTCGGGCACAGGCACACGTTGCGCGAGGTCATGAGCCCGATGAGCTCGGCGTCGACGTCGCGATCGCGCACGCTGTGCGCCAGGAGATCCACGCCGGCCTTCAGGAGCGCTTTCGCGTCGGCCAGATAGAACACGTGCGCTGCGACACGCAGGTCGCGCGCGTGCGCCTGCTCGATGACCGCGCGAAAGACCTCCGGCTTCATCTTCTCGGCCGTGCCGAGGTTGTCGTCCACGCGGATCTTGATCCAGTCGGGGTTGAGGTCCGCCGCGACATCGAGGGCCGCACGGGCCTCATGCGGATCGGTCGCCGCGATCACCGACCCCGCCAGGAAGATGCGCGCGCGAGCGAGATCCGGCGTGCCCTGCGCGTCGCGCGCGCGGAAGCCCGCCTCCCGATCGCCGCCCAGACTCACGACCGTCGTCACGCCATACCGCGCGTAGAGGCCAAGCTGCCGGGCGACGTGCTCAGCGGTGTAGAGCTCCGGCGCGCTCTTCAGGCCGCGCGTGTCGCCGACGTGCCCGTGCGCGTTCACGAGACCGGGGACCACCGTGCGCCCGCCCAGGTCGATTCGCGCCGCGCCCTCTGGCACGGTGACGTCGGCGGCCGGTCCGACCGCGACAATCCGCCCGTCCTTGACGATGAGAACGGCATGGGCGACGGGCGCCGCACCAGTGCCGTCGATGAGCGTGGCGCCAGTGAACGCCTTGACGCCGGTGGGCGGCGGCGCCGCCGGTGGCGCCTGAGGGGCGGAGCAGCCGGCAAGCGCCAGGCAGCCGAGAACGAGGAGTCGTGTCGGTGACATGCTGAATTGTCGTATCATGAAACCGGCCGCGGGACCACACCGCCTATGGAGTCGACCGACACCCGCCCGGGCACCGTGCTCGTCGTGGACGACCAGAAGAGCAGCGCGGACCTCATCCGCCGCTGGCTGGAGGCCGACGGGCACACCGTGCTCGCCGTCGAGACCGGCGAGGCGGCGCTCGAAGCCGTCAAGGCCAGCCCCCCGGATCTCGTCCTGCTGGACATCATGATTCCACCGCCGAGCGGCTTCGAGGTGTGTAAGCAGCTCAAGAAGGATCCGGCCACGCGCCACATCCCCGTCCTGTTGATGAGCGGTCTTCAGGATCCGGCCAACTGGCGGCGCGGCCTCGAAGTCGGCGCGGCCGAGTTCCTCGCCAAGCCGCTCCAGGGCCAGGACGTGCGCACCCGCGTGTGGGATCATCTGGAGCGCAGCCGGAAACGGTGACGTCGCGCCGCCCCTGAAGAGCCTGTCGTGCCGCCCCCAGAAGAGCGGCCTATGCGTTCCTCATTCCTCGTTCCTCGTTCCTCGTTCCTATCCCGATCGCATCCAGAAACTCCGCCAGGATCATCGCCGTCGCGCCCCACACCTGCTCGCCGGCCAAATCGAAATACGGCACCTCGTACGGTTTTCCGTCTCGCACGCGCATGGTCGTGCCGACGCGCGCCGGGTCGGCCAGGTCGCGCACCGTCACTTCAATTACGCGCTCGACCTCGCGGTCGGCCGGCCGGAACGAGAGACCCGTCGCCGACACGCCGACGACCGGATGCACGGCGAACCCGCTCACGGGGATGTGCAGCGGCGTGAGCAGCCCGACCACGCGCACGGCCGACGGGTCGAGGCCGATCTCCTCGTGCGTCTCGCGCAGCGCCGCGTCCTCCACGCGCTCGCCCGGCTCGATGGCGCCGCCCGGCAGCGAGACCTGACCCGCGTGCTGCGGCAAATCGCTCGCCCGCTTCGTGAGCACGAGGCTCGGCCCCTCGCCTGACGGGAACAGCAGCAGGAGCGCCGCCGCGAGACGCGTGTCGGGCGGCAGCTCCGGCGCCGGCCAGCCGGGACGCGGGCGCGGCGCCATGCGCAACTGCGCCGTGAGTCCGGGGAGTCCGGAGGCGAGCGCCGCGCGCAGGCGCGTCTCGACGTCGCCGAGCGAGAGAACGTGGGCAGGCGCCATGTCTGGCCGCACGTGATTCTACCGCG
>CAYHSN010000026.1:13075-14557 GCA_964359235.1 uncultured Vicinamibacterales bacterium
GCCTGTGATAGAACCGATGGCGGGACGAAGACGATGAGCCTGCTGGATCGCCTGTTGAAGCACACACCGCCGCCGGTCGCCGACGATCGCGCCACCGAGACGGACATCCATTACGCGTACCGCCTGATCCTCAAGCGAGAACCGGATCCCGCCGGGATGGCGCACTATCGGAAGCTGGTCGCGGGCGGTCTGTCTCTCGATCGGTTGATTCGCAGCTTCGTCAATTCCGACGAGTACCGGCTCAGGCGGGACGACGAGTCGCGGCCGACGCCGGTGGATCTGGGCGGCTACCAGGTCTGCATTCAGAAACTCGACACCGACTTCGGCCAGGGGATCTTCCACTCGCACCAGTACGAGGAGCACGTGCGGCAGGCCGTGCGCGAGCACCTGCGCGAGGGCGAGGTTGCGGTGGACGTCGGCGCCAACGTCGGCGTCATCACGTTTCTCGCCGCGACCATCGCCGGCGCCCGCGGGCGCGTGATCGCCGTCGAGCCCAACCCGGACAACCTGCAACTGCTCTACCGCGGCATCGTGCTGAACGGCTTGACGAACGTGGACGTCCTGCCGTACGCCGCGTCGAACCAGCGCGTCGTCTTTTCACTCACGGGCGGTACGTCGAACACGCACCTCATCGGCGCGCGCGCGCCGGACGAAGGCGGTCACTTCATCCAGTCGGTCGTGCTGGACGACATCCTCGGCGATCTGCCGCGGCTCGATTTCGTGAAGATGGACATCGAGGGGCACGAGCCGCAGGCGTTCGAGGGTTTCTCGCGGCTGATCGGCCGGCACCGCCCCACCCTGCTCGTCGAGTTCAACCCGCGCTGCCTCATCGATCTGCAGCAGCAGGACCCGATCGCGTACCTGCGCCAGATCTTCGCGCTGTACCCGCGCGTGCGCGTCACCAGCGCATTCACAGACGATGAGACGTTCGAGCGGGCGGAGGCGGTGATGGCGTACTGGGAGCGGCGGAACCAGGAGGTGACCGAGCAGGCGCTCCTGCCGGATCGGCTTCTGCACTTCGATCTCGTCGTCCCGCGCGCGTAGCCGAACACAGGCCTGAAGGCCTTCTGTGCCGCACCTGCCTAGTCGCCCTGTTGCGCGAACGTGTAGATGTAGCCATCGGGATCGGCGACGGCGAACTCCCATACCCCGTACCACTTCTTCTCGAGCGGCATCAGGATGGTCGTCTGCCTTTTCACGGTCTCGTAGTACTCCGCGATGCCCTTCATCTGGACGAAGAGCGTCAGCGTGCCGCCGAGCGCGCGGCCCTGGAACGGCGGATACTCCTGCGCCGCCATCTTCGCGTCGTTGAGGAACACCTCCACGTCGCCTCGCTTCACCGACGCGAACACGAATGGCGGCGCGTCGGGCACGTTCAGGTCCAGCGCGAAGGCGTTGGCGAAGAGAGGTCATGGAGCGCTCCTTGGCAAAGGGGAATGAGCGGCACGCACCCATCCCAGGTTTCGTCACGATACGCTCAAA
>CAYHSN010000027.1:0-2424 GCA_964359235.1 uncultured Vicinamibacterales bacterium
GAGACGTACGCCGTGCGGCACCACGTGCACCAGATCGCCGACCACCTCGTGGCCTGCTGGCGCGCGGGGCTCGAGCCGGAGAGTCTCGCCGAGCCGCCGATCGACTTCGACCACCCCGACAAAGGGCGCCCGGCGGCGATCGTCGTCCGCGCGAGGCGCAGGGCCTGATCATGCGGTGGTTCGATCGATCGCGCGGCGTGTCGTTCGTCAACGCGTCGGTCGTCCGGCCCGACGGGACGCTGGCCTCGTCCTTGCGCATCGCGCGCGGACGCGTGACCGGCCTGAACTCTCCCGCGCGCGACGATCTCGTGGTCGACTGCGGCGGCGCCGCGATCCTGCCAGGGTTGATCAACGCGCACGATCACCTCGAGCTGAACAGCTTCGGACGCCTGAAGTGGCGCGAGCGCTACGAGAATGTCGGCGAGTGGATCGCCGATTTTCAGCCGCGCTTCGCGACCGATCCCGCGCTCGCCGCGAATCGACCTGAGACCCTGACCGACCGGCTCTTCGTCGGCGCGCTCAAGAACCTGCTCTGCGGGGTCACGACGGTGTGCCATCACAATCCGCTGTACCCGCCCCTTCGCAACGGCTTCCCGGTGCGCGTCGTCCGGCGCTTCGGTTGGAGCCATTCGTGGCTGATGGACGGCCCGCGCGTGCGCGCGTCGTACCGGCGCACGCCCGCCGACTGGCCGTGGGTCGTGCACGCCGCCGAGGGCGTGGACGCGGGCGCGTCGGCCGAGCTGGCCGAGCTGGACCGGCTCGGGTGCGTCGGCGCCAACACCGTGCTCGTGCACGGCGTCGGCCTGAAGCCCGCCGATCGCCGCCTGGCACTCGCGCGCGGCTGCGCGCTCGTCTGGTGTCCCTCGTCCAACCACTTCTTGTTCGGGACCACTGCGGACGTCCGTGACTTCTCGGCGCGCGGGCGCCTGGCGATCGGCAGCGATTCGCGTCTGAGCTGCGACGGTGACCTGCTCGACGAGCTGCGCGCGGCGCGTCTGACCGGTCTCATCTCGACGCGCGATCTCGTCCGCGCGGTCACCTGCGACGCGGCGTACGCGCTGCGCCTGCGGCGCGCCGGCGAGCTGCTCGATGGCGGGCCGGCCGACCTGGTGATCCTCGCAGCGCCGGGCGCGGATCCGTTCGCCGCGGCCGTGTCGGCGCACCGCTCGGACGTGCGCCTCGTGATGATCGACGGCCGGCCGCTCATGGGCGATCCCGGCATGCTGCGCCTGTTCGAGGACGCACGCGTCGCCACCGTGTCCGTGACCGTCGACGGCCGGCCGAAGATCCTCGCCGCCGCGATTGCGGATCGCGCGCGCCGGAGCGCGATTCACGAACCGGGCCTGGAGGTGCCGGCGTGACGCATCAACGGGTTCCGTCAGCGGGGTCCCGGTGGCAGAGGACTTCAGCCCTGTGGTCGAACGTCGTGAGCCCGCTTGAGGTCTTCCGTCGTTCCCGCGCGCGCTCGAGCGGCCGGCTGCGCAGCCTGCCCATCCTCGCGTTGAGCGTGCACAGCGCCTGCAACTGCCGCTGCGTGATGTGCGACATCTGGAAGGCCAACGCCGAGCGGCGCGAGATCTCCGCCGCCGACCTCGACCGTCATCTCGACGCGATCCGGCGCCTGCGGGTCCGGCGCGTGATGCTCACCGGCGGTGAGCCCCTCCTGCACTCGAACCTGTGGGCGCTCTGCGAGCGGCTGAAGATTCTGCGCATCCGCGTCACGCTCGTGACCACGGGTCTGCTCCTCGCCAGGCACGCCGACGCGATCGTGCGGCACGGCGACGATGTGGTCGTCTCGATCGACGGCGATCGCCGGATGCACGATGCCATCCGCCGCGTGCCGGGCGGGTTCGATCGCATCGCCGCCGGTGTCGCGGCCGTGCGGGCGCGCTCGCCCTGGTTTCCGATCGCCGGACGGTCGGTCGTGCAGAAGTCCAACTACGCCGGCCTCGCCGCCACCGTCCGGGCCGCGCGAGAGCTGGCGCTCGATCGCATCTCGTTCCTGGCCGCCGACGTGACGAGCGAGGCGTTCAATCGGCCTCAACCGTGGGACGAGGCCAGGAAGCGCGAGGTGATGCTGGCGCCGGAGGATCTGCCGGTGCTGAACGCGGCCATCGAGGATCTCATCAGCATCCACGAAGACGACTTCCGCACGGGCTTCATCGAGAACAGCCGGGCGTCGCTGCGGAGGATCCACGCGTACTACGCTGCGCTGGCGGGGCTGGGGACGTTCCCCGACGCGCGCTGCAACGCGCCGTGGGTGTCGGCCGTGCTGGAGCCCGATGGCACGGTCCGCCCGTGCTTCTTCCACCGGCCGTACGGCCGGCTCGAGAACGGCATGCGGCTGACGGCGGTGCTCAACTCGCCGCAGGCCATCGCCTTCCGCCGATCGCTCGACGTCACGCGCGACGAGACCTGCCGCCG
>CAYHSN010000027.1:2524-14482 GCA_964359235.1 uncultured Vicinamibacterales bacterium
TTGGGGGCGCCATGGCGGATCATGACGCCCTCATCTACGCCTTCCTCGCCGCACCCGAATCGGCGCCGCGCGCCATCGGCTGGACGGAGATCAACGCGTGGCGCCCGGGATCGGGCTTCCTCTGGATCCATCTGAATCGCACGCCGTCCGACACGCGCGAGTGGCTGCTGGACCGCTCGGGCCTCGACCCGGTGATGGTGGATGCGTTGCTCGAACATGGTCTCGATCCGCGCGTGGATCGATCGCGACCGGGCGATCACGATCCGCCGGCGGCGGCTGCTTGCCGCGCAGGACATCCGCGAGCGCTACGAGTCCGGCGCCGGCCCGCAATCGTCCGGCGAATTCCTGGTCACGCTTGCCGATCGTCTCATCGATCGCATGGCGCCGGTGCTGGACGACCTCGCCGAGCGGCTGGACGATCTCGAGGAACAGGTGCTGGTTGGCTCCGGTCCGGACGTGCGCGCGAACCTCGCCGCGTTTCGCCGCCAGACCATTGCGCTCCGGCGGCACATCGCGCCGCAGCGCGATGTCACGATCCGGCTGGTGTCGGAGCCGCCACCGTGGATGAGCGACAGCGACCGCGCGCGGCTACGCGAGACGGCGGATCACCTCACGCGCTACGTCGAGGATCTCGACGCGCTCCGCGAGCGCGGCGCCGTCACGCAGGAAGAGCTCACCGTGCGGCTGGCCGATCGCATGAACCGCACGATGTACGTCCTGTCGCTCGTCGCGACGGTCTTCCTGCCGCTGGGATTCCTGACGGGTTTGCTCGGCGTCAACCTGGGCGGCATCCCGGGCACGGACAATCAGCTCGCGTTCTTCGTCCTCTGCGCGATTCTCGCGGTCATCGCCGGCGTGGAGCTTTTGTTTTTCGAAATTCGACTGAGCTGAATCAGGCCGCCGCGGGCGACACGGGAGAGAGCCGCGGCCAGTTTTTCTGCATCGCATCGCAGTGGCGTACAATGGATCGGTGGATCCACGCTCAGTAGGGGACTTCCGCCGGAGGCAGTGGGAGCTGGCTGCCGCCTCGAAGCGGGCGTACTGGGCAGAGCGGTACGCCCGCGAGGGATGGCGCGCCGCGTGGGATGCGGCGCAGGCGCTGCTCGCCCACGTCCGGCACGTGCGCCCGGACTTTCCGACCGCTCGCGATCGCGCGCTCGACCTCACCCATCACTTGGCGCTGCGAACCCTTCTCGACTGCGCCGCGCATGCGTTCACCCGTCGTTGAGCTGTTCGCCGACCTGGCCGCCGTGCTGGATGCGGCACGCGTCCCCTGGTATCTCTTCGGCGCCCAGGCGGCGATCATCCACGGCGCCGCACGGCTGACGGCCGATGTCGATGTCACGATCCAACTACCAGCCGCGATGTCCAGCGGTGCGCTGGTGCAGGCATTGGAGGAACGCGGATTTCAGCGCCGGATCGCGGATCCGGGGTTGATCGAGCGTTCGCGCGTCATCCCTCTGGTACACGTGGCCACGGCGTTGCCGCTGGATGTCGTGATCGCAGGGCCCGGCCTCGAAGAGCAGTTCTTCGAACGCGCTCAGACGCGCGAGATTGACGGTGTCCCGGTGCGCATCGCGTCGGCCGAGGATGTCGTTGTGATGAAGGTGTTGGCTGGGCGGCCCAAAGATGTTGAAGACGTGGTGGTGATCCTGGCGGCGCAGCAAGAAGAGCTCGACGTCGGCTACGTCCGACACACCCTGACATTGCTGGAGCAGGCGCTTGCCCAGCGTGATCTGCTCCCCGTGTTCGAGGATGCGCTCGCGCGCGCCGCATCCGGGCCGCACTGAAGCTTGGCGAGGAGCTCGTTCCTTCTCTTCCCAGTCCCGAGTCCCGAGTTACTTCTTCTTCTCTCTCGCCAGTTGCCGGTAGTCTTCCTCGATCAGCCTCCGGTACTCGCGCGGCGCGGCGTCCGATGCGGACAGGAAAAACTCGCCGCCGCCCGGCTGCGTGCTAAGATCCCCGGACATGCCCGTTTCGACCGACGCCGCCACGGCCGCGCGCGAGGCCTTGGATCGCTGGACGCGCGAGGTCGTCGCGTGGCACTTCGATCCGTCCACCGGCACGCCCTTCTGGTTTCCCTTCGTGACCGTCGTCGAATGCCCCGAGCGCCAGATGCTGGGTGCCATCGGTCCGACGCTGGTCTGCACGGCGATCACCGACGACGCCCGGTTTCGACGGGAGCTGCTGGACGCCGTCCACATCGATCGGTTGAATCTCGGCCCGATTCCGACGACGCAGCTCAACTGGCGGCAGCCGCACGAGGGCAACATCGTCGAGTTTCTGTTTCGCGCTCGTTCGTTGCAAATGGCGTGAGTCCGCGCATGCGTCTCCTCTCGATCACGGGCGGCGCGGCGGGCACCTACTGCGGGAGCTGCCTGCGCGACAACGCGCTGGCGACCGAGCTCCTCGCGCGCGGCCACGATGTCGTCCTGCTCCCGATCTATACGCCCACCCTCACCGACGAACCCAACGTGAGCCAGCCGCGCGTCTTCCTCGGCGGCATCAGCGTGTATCTGGAGCAGCACGTCCCGCTGTTCCGCCGGACGCCGCGGCTCGTCGACCGGCTGTGGGACGCGCCCGCCGTCCTGCGGTTCGCGGCGCGCCGCGCGATTCGCACCGATCCCGGTCAGCTCGGCGAGATGACCGTGTCGATGCTCCGTGGCGTGGACGGGTTTCAGAAGAAAGAGATCGACAAGCTCGTCGACTGGCTGAGACTCCAGCCGCCGTTCGACCTGGTGTCGCTCCCCAACTCACTCCTCATCGGACTCGCCCGGCCGATCCGGGAAGCGCTCGGCAGCCCGGTATGTTGCACGCTCCAGGGCGAGGATCTGTTCCTCGACGGCCTCGGCGACCCGTATCGGCGTCAGGCGATCGATCTCATTCGGTCGCAGATCGAGTCGGTTGACGCCTTCATCGCGGTAAGCGCGTTCTACGTCGATCGCATGTGCGGGTACCTCGGGATCCCGCGGCAGAAGATGCGGGTGGTGCCGCTCGGGATCAATCGCCGGGGCTATGGCCCGGCGCCCGGCGGGCGCGGCGACCGTCCGTTCACGATCGGCTACTTCGCGCGCATCGCGCCCGAGAAGGGTCTGCACCTGCTCTGCGAGGCGTACCGGCGCCTGAGGGAGTGGCGCGATCTCGGGCCATGTCGCCTCGAGGTGGCGGGGTCTCTCGCGGCGGACCATCGCGACTACTTCGCCCGGGTAGAGCGGCAGATGGACGAGTGGGGGCTGGGCGCCGAGTTTCGGTACCACGGCGTCGTGGATCGCGACGGGAAGATCGCGTTCCTGCAAGGTCTCGACGTGCTCTCGGTGCCGGCGACGTACGACGAGCCGAAGGGCGTGTTCCTGCTCGAGGCGATGGCCAACGGCGTGCCGGTCGTGCAGCCGCGGCGCGGCGCGTTTCCCGAGATCGTCGAGAAAACGGGCGGCGGCCTCCTGGTCGAGCCGGACGATCCGGCGAGCCTGGCGGAGGGACTCGCGCGCATGGCCCGCGAGCCGGCGCTCGCCGCCGACCTCGCCCGCCGCGGTGTGGCCGGCGTCGCAACGCACTACGATGCGGGGCACATGGCCGATCGCGCGCTCGAGGTGTTCCGGGAGATGGTGGATCGGTCCGGCTGAAGCCGGACCCCACGAATGTGGAGGGCCGGCTAAAGCCGGCCCCCACGAGTGAGGTGATTGCTTCTCGACATGACCTCGGGACTCGTCGTCACCGACCTGCGCAAGCAGTATCCGACGCCGGCCGGACCGCTCGCTGTGCTCGACGGCGTGTCGCTCGCGCTCGCGCGGGGCGAGGCGGCGTCCGTCATGGGACCGTCGGGCAGCGGCAAGAGCACGCTGCTCTACATCATCGGCGGTCTCGAGCCGCCGACGGGCGGCACGGTGCAACTCGACGGGGACGATCCGTATCGCCTGGCTGAGCGCGAGCTGGCGGCGTTTCGCAATCGAAAGGTCGGATTCGTGTTCCAGGACGCCGCGCTCCTGCCGCAGTGCTCCGTGCTCGAGAACGTGCTGACGCCAACACTGGTGGGCGAGGCGGATCGTGACGCGCCGGCGCGCGCCCGGGCGCTGCTGGATCGTGTGGGATTGGCGGATCGACGCGACCATCGGCCGGCCGAGCTGTCAGGCGGCGAGAAACAGCGCGTCGCGCTGGCGCGCGCCCTGATCCGGCGTCCGGCGCTCGTCTTGTGCGACGAGCCGACCGGCAACCTCGACCGCGCCTCGGCGGACGCGGTCGCGTCACTTCTGCTGGAGCTGCACGCCGCGCAGGACACGATCCTGATCGTGGTGACGCACAGCGCGTCGCTCGCGGCGCGGTTTGCGATTCGGTACGAGTTGATCGATCGACGGTTGCGCCCGCTGGTTGGATAGTGCAACGGGCGAGGTGCGACGTGCCAGGTGCAGGGTGGGCGGACTCGGGTGCCAGGGCAAACTCTCTGCGCCGTAGTAGCGCCGGACTTCCGCCTGCGCGTGAAGCTCCGGCGGACCGCCGAAGCCTTGGCGGAGGCGGTTAGTCCGGCCGCGGCGGGCGCGACTGAAGTCGCGCGCTACGTCGGATGCCTCGGGCGCGACCGGAACCCCGAACGCGGCACCCGGCACCCGGAACCCAGCGCCCAGCACCCGGACAGGATTCACGTGTTTCGTCTCGTCCTGCGAAGTTTCATCTATTACTGGCGCACGAACCTCGCCGTCGTCGCCGGCGTGGCGACATCGGTCTCCGTCCTGGCCGGCGCCCTCGCGGTGGGCGAGTCGGTGCGAGGCAGCCTGCGCGACCTGGTCCTGGCGCGACTCGGGCGCACCGAGCTCGTCGTCTCGGCCCCGATTTTCTTCCGCGATGCGCTGGCGCCGGCGCTGGCCGAGGCCACCGGCCGCCCGACGTCTCCGCTGATCGCCGTTGAGGGAGTCGTCACCCACGAGCCGTCCGGTCGCCGCGCGGCGCGCGTCCTGGTGTACGGCGTCGACGAGCGCTTCTGGCAGTTCCACGGCCGTGGCGCGCCCGCTGCCCTCGACGGGCGTTCGGTCGTGGCGAGCGAGGCCGTGATCCGCGATCTCGCCGCCGCGCCGGGCGACGCGCTGCTCTTGCGCGTCGAGCGGCCCTCGTCCGTCCCGCTCGAGTCGCTGCACGGCCGCAAGGAGAATGTCGGCCGCACGATCCGCTTGTCACTGGCCGCCACGCAGGACGCCGCGAACCTCGGAGAGTTCTCGCTCAGGCCCCAGCAGGGCGACGTGCGCGCCGTCTTCGTGGCCCTCGAACGTTTGCAGCGCGATCTCGATCGGCCCGGGCGCGTCAACACAATCCTCGTCGGCGCCTCGGAATCGGCCATGGCCGAACCGGACAGTGTTGACGCGCTCGAGGCCGGGCTGCGGACTCGCGTCGGTCTCGACGACCTCGGCGTCACCTTGCGCAGCGTCGGGCCGCCCGGGTTCAGGGCGATGGCGCTCGAAAGCGAGGGCGGGCTACTCGAAGCGCCGCTCGCGGAGGCGGGTCTCGCTGCGGCGCGCGCGATGGGCGTCGACGCGGCGCCCGTGTTCACGTACCTCGTGAACGCGATTCGCGCCGGCGATCGCGAAATCCCGTATTCACTCGTCACCGCGATCGACCTCGGTCGCATCACGGCGGCCGGCTCGCCGGCGAGCTCCGGCGACCAGCCTCCGATCGTCCTGAACGAGTGGGCCGCGCGCGACCTCGGCATCGGAACGGCCGACACGCGCAGCGTCGAGATCGAGTACTACCGCTGGCTGTCGGAGGGTCGCCTCGTGACGGAGCGCGCGACGTTCCGGCTGGCGGGTATCGTCCCGATGACC
Organism: uncultured Vicinamibacterales bacterium; assembly: GCA_964359235.1. GTDB lineage: Bacteria > Acidobacteriota > Vicinamibacteria > Vicinamibacterales > JAHECP01 > CAYHSN01. The sequence goes on from CAYHSN010000027.1 coordinate 8,332, forward strand.
GGTCTGGCCGCCGATCGCGACCTCGCGCCGCGGTACCCCGGCATCAGCGACACCGACAGCCTGGCCGAGTGGGACCCGCCGTTCCTGCTCGACCTGCGGCGCGTCCGCCCGATCGACGAGGACTACTGGGACCGCCATCGGGCGACGCCCAAGGCGTTCGTGCCGCTCGAGGTGGGCCAGCGGCTCTGGGAGTCGCGCTGGGGACGCCTGACCTCGCTGCGCGTGCCATTACCCTTCGGCCGCCCGGAGGACGCCGCGATCGCGGAGTACGGGGATCGCCTCCTAAGCCTGATCGATCCGGTTGGGCTCGGCGTGACGGTCTTCCCCGCTCGAGCGCTGGCTCTCGCCGCCTCGCGCGGGGCAACCGACTTCGGCGAGTACTTCCTGTATTTCAGCGCGTTTCTCGTCGCCGCCGCGCTCCTGCTGGCCGCCCTGCTGTTTCGTCTCGGCGTCGAGCAGCGCCTGCGGCAGATCGGCATCCTCGTGGCGTGCGGCTTCCCGCCGACGGCCGTCCGGCGCCTGTTCATTCTCGAAGGTGGCCTGCTCGCCGCGTTCGGCGGGTTCGTCGGCGTCGCGGGCGCCGCGGCGTATGCCGGGGCCATTCTTGCCGGGCTGCGCACGTGGTGGATCGGCGCCGTCGGCACCACCCGGATCACGCTTCATCTGTCGCCGCTCTCGCTCGCGCTCGGCGTCGCCGGCGGTGTGCTTGCCGCGCTGGTCGCCGTCGCGTGGACGCTGCGGGCTGTGGCGCGGCAGTCGCCGCGGGCGCTGCTGGCCGAATCGCCAGGAACCTGGGGTGTCCCGTTCGCCTCCCGGGCACCAGAGCGGGTTTCGGAGCCGACGTGGGGTCCGCCTTCAGGCGGACCAAAGGCCAGCTCAAGCCGGCCTCCACAGGTAGCGAGACCAGCTCTGGGGCTGTCGTGGGCGCTCGCGGTGGTCGCGGTTGTCATCGTGGGCGCCTCGAGCGTCGGGATTGTCGGGCAGACGGCCGGGTTCTTCGGCGCCGGCCTCGCGCTGCTCATCGCGGGGCTGATGGCGTTCAGCCGTGTCGTTCGCACACGCGGCCGCCACGCCGTCGTGGCCGGCCACGGCTGGTGGCCGCTCGTTCGGCTCGGCGCGCGCTCGGCCTCTTATCGGCCCGGCCGAAGCGTCCTGTGCGCGGCGCTCATCGCGTCGGCCACGTTCATCATCGTCGCGGTCGACGCGTTTCGCCGCGACGCGGCCGCCTCGCTCGATCCGCGCTCGGGCACGGGCGGATACGCGCTGGCCGCCGAAGCCCTGCTGCCTGTCGTCCAAGACCCGAACGCGCCGGAGGGCCGTGAGGCGCTCAACCTCGCGGGCTCGCCGGCCGACACGGCGCTCCTGCGCGAGGTCAGGCTCGAGTCGTTCCGGCTGCGGCCCGGCGACGATGCGAGCTGCCTGAACCTGTATCAGCCGAGGAACCCGCGCATCCTGTCGGCGAGCGACGCGTTCGTCGCCGCGAGCCGGTTCCGGTTCCGCCGGTCGCTGGCCGAGACGCCCGAGGAGCGTGCGAACCCCTGGCGGCTCCTGCATCGCGACTTGCCCGACGGGGCGGTCCCGGTCATCGCCGACGCCAACTCGATGCAGTACGTGCTGCACGTCGGCGTCGGCGACGATCTCGTGTTGCCGGCCGGTGCCGGCCGGCCGGTGCGCCTCCGGTTCGTCGCCGCGCTCGACGACAGCGTGTTCCAGAGCGAGCTGCTGATGGGCGAGCGCCACTTCGTGCGGGTGTTCCCCGACGAGCAGGGGTACCGGTTCTTCCTCGTCCAGGCGCCCGCGGATCGGGTCGTGGAGGTCGCGACCCGGCTCGAAGAGCGGCTCTCGGACTTCGGCCTCGATGTCGTCTCGACGATCGACCGTCTGGCGGCGTTCCACCGCGTCGAGAACGCGTACCTCTCGACGTTTCAGGCGCTCGGCGGTCTGGGTCTCGTCCTGGGGACGCTGGGTCTGGCGACGGTCCTCGCGCGCAACGTCATCGAGCAGCGGCGGGAGCTGGCGCTCCTGCGGGCCGTGGGCTATCAGTCGAGCCACCTCTCGCTCGTCATCGTGGCCGAACACGCGTTCCTGCTCGCGGTCGGGCTGCTCGTCGGCGCCCTGTCGGCGGTCGTGGCCATCGCGCCGGCCGTCCTCGAGCGCGGCGGCCGGCTGCCGGGCGTGGCCTTGGGCGCGCTCCTCGTCGCGGTTGTGGCATCGGCGCTCCTCTCGTCGTTTCTCGCGACGCGCGTGGCGGTCCGGGAGCCGCTCCTGGCCGCGTTGCGTGCAGAGTGACTTGAGTTGCCATGCGCCGCACGTTCGTTCCTGTCGTTTGTCTCGCCGCGGCACTGGGTGCCGTGCTCGTCTCGGCCCACCAGTGGCCGCAGTGGCGCGGGCCCGCGCGCGACGGCGCCAGCGTCGGGTTCACGCCGCCTGCGGCGTGGCCCGACCAGCTCACGCGCGCCTGGTCATCTACTCGGGCCTCGACCGGGGCGTCTCGGCCGCGCGCATCGTGAAGAAGGGCGCGGCGTGGGCGGCGGAGCCCGTGTGGCACAACGCCGACGTGTCGATGTACATGAACTCGCCGGTCCTGGGCGACGGTGTCGTCTTCGGTCTGTCGCACCGGAACAGCGGCCAGTTCTTCGGCCTCGACGCCGAGACGGGCAAGACCTTATGGACGACCAAAGGTCGCGAGGGGGCCAACGCCGCGATCGTGCACGCCGGCTCGTGGCTGTTCGCGCTGACTGACGAGGCCGTCCTGATCGTCGCGCGGAAGAGCCGGACAATTTTCGACGAAGTGAAACGGTACACCGTCGCCGACAGCCTGACGTGGGCTCATCCGGCGCTGGTCGCCGGTGGCGTGCTGATCAAAGACCTCGAGACGATCACGCTGTGGAAGTTCTGATGAGAACACTGACTCGTGTTGGCGCGCTCACGGTCGTCACGGCCGCGGGCCACCTGACATTCGCGGCCCAAGTGCCGCGGCCGAGCGCCATGGACTGGACGCAGTTTGGCGGGCCTGGCCGCAATTTCGTCGTCGAGACGCGCGGGCTGGCCACGACCTGGCCGACCGGCGGCCCGCGACGGCTCTGGAGCCGCGCGCTCGGTGAGGGCCACTCGTCGATTCTGGTCGAAGGCGATCGGCTCTACACGATGTACCGCCCGCTCGGCCTCATGTCCATGCTGCGCCGCAGCCAGGAAGAGGTCATCGTCTCGATCGACGCCCTGACGGGCAAGACCGTCTGGGAGCACTCGTATCCGGCGCCGACCGCTGGCCTCGACTTCCAGTACGGCGCCGGCCCTCATTCGACGCCGCTTATCGTCGGCAGCCGGCTCTTCGCCGCGAGCTCGCGCAAGGAGATCTTCGCGCTCGACAAACTGACCGGCCGCGTGATCTGGACGCACGACCTGATGGAGGAGTTCGACGCGCCCCCGCCCGGCCGCGGCTACGCGCCGAGCCCCATCGCGGTCGGCGACACCGTCATCGTGCCCGCCGGCGGCGCGGGGCAGGCGTTGATGGCGTTCAACCAGCGGACAGGCGCGGTCGCGTGGAAGAAACACGACTTCGAGCTGTCGCCAGCCTCGCCGATCCTCATCACCCTGGACGGCCAGCAGCAACTGGTCGTCTTCGGCGGCGCCGAAGTGCTGGGCCTCGATCCGGCGACCGGCGACCTGCTGTGGAGTCACCCGCACAAGACCGACTGGGGCCTGAACATCAGCACGCCGGTCTGGGGCGCCGACAACCTGCTGTTCCTGTCGTCGGCGTACAACAGCGGGAGCCGCGTCCTCCAACTGTCCCGATCCGGCGCCCGGACGGCCGTGAAGGAGCTGTGGTTCAACAACCGGATGCGCGTCCACATCGGCACGGTCATCCGGCTCGGCGAGTACGCCTACGGAGCGAGCGGCGACTTCGGACCGTCGTTCATCACCGCCGTCAACGTCAAGACCGGCGAGATCGCGTGGCGCGATCGAACGTTCGCACGGTCGCAGTTCCTGTACGCCGACGGCAAGCTCATCATCCTCGACGAGGATGGCGCGCTCGGAATCGCGACCGTCTCGCCGCAGGGGCTTCAGGTGCTCGCGCGCGCCGAGGTGATGGCGGAGACGTCGCGGACGCCGCCGACGCTCGTGGGAACCAGACTCTATCTGCGCGACCGCAAGACCCTCGTCGCGCTGGAACTGGGACAGTAGACACGAGACGATCACCCTAAACTCATGTTCGACAGCGGCGACGCCGGGATTCTCATCAAGCCACGCCTCCAGATCGACGCCATCGATCACCCTTACGGCAGCCCACTGCCCTTCTGCGACGCGAGCCTGGATCCACTCGTCCTTCTTGGGCCACGCTCGCGGGGTGATGAACACGAATGTCGTTTCCGCTGGATTCACCGTGCCCGGTTTGGCAGTTCGCTTCTTGCAGTCCTCAGTCGCTTTCTCTTGCGCGTCTTCGTTCGTCCCGAACTCCCAAACCGAAAGGCCCGTTGGGACATATCGGGACTGGACTTGGGCCTGCAGCACTCCGTCGTAGCCCGGAAGCTGGGCGGAGTCGCCGGTGGGAAACCTGAACAAGCTAATGTCCTTGGCGGTGGCGCGGACGAGTGCGCTCACCAGCTCGGACAGCTGGTATCGGCCGATAACGGTCCCTGCCCAGTTCTTCAGGTCGGTGGCGGTTATCCAAGTCATCGTTTTTCGACCGCTTCCCTACTCTGCCCGACGCATCGGATCCACAGCGGCGCTCAACAGCTTTCAGCCCTTGAACGATAGTTCGAAGTGCAGGCCTTCGGCCCGCTGAAGGTGCGCGATCACGTCAAACAGATTGCGCGCCTGGGGATTCCCCTTAGGGCCGAGCATGCGCATGAGACTCTTCGTCGGCGTGTTCGTCATGTCGCTCAGCTCCTCGAAGCCGATCGTCGCGTTGATGTAGTCGCGGAGAATCGCCTTGCCCGTGTCGAGGTCGCCGGAGAGCAGGCACTCCACACCTTCCCGGAGCAATTCCTTGCGGTACGCCGGGTCGTGAGCGATTCGCGCTTGCACCGTCTGCTTGAAATCCCGTGTTAGAGGCATGGTTATTTCTCCCTAATCTTTCGCTGCTTGTAGTCGGCCCACCGTTCGTGGGCGAGCGCAATATCGCGGCGCTGCCGCTTCTTGGTTCCACCGCCCAGCAGAATCACGAGCGTCTCGCCGTCCTTCCCGAAGTAGACCCGGTAGCCAGGCCCGAAGTCGATCGTGGATTCGAACACCCCGGCGCCCACGCCCTTCACGCGCGAGAAGTTACCTTGTTCAACGCGAGCGAGGGCCGTCGTCACTTTCGCCGCCGCCGGGGCATCGAGGTCGTCGAACCATCGGCCGAACGGGCTTCGGCCCACTTCGTCCAGATATTCCCGAAGCGTGGTCACCCGCTAATGGTAACACAAATGTTACTATTGACAGAATGGCGCCGCCCGGAATATCTCTCCTTGGACCCGCGGTGCCTATGACTCATCTTCGACACTTTGCGCCTGTGGAATGTCGACGATGTTCAGAATGGCGAGAAGGTTCCATCGGTCGAGCGTCGCCGAAGCGCACATGTCGTGTCACACCATCACCACGATCACGCGTGCCATCGCGTGACTACAGCGCGCGATGGGCTTCAACGAGGAGCACGCGCGCCAGGACCGGCATGACCGGGAGGCGATCGTCGCGGCGTTGCGCGAGGCCTTGCCGCACGGCGACACAGCCCTGGTGGGGAACAAGGGGTCTCGCCGGTTTCTGAAAACCCCAGGCGCCCGGTTCACCATCGACGACACGAACGTCGAGGAGGACACCCGGGATGACGGGGTGTGGGTGTTGCGGACGAACACGGACCTCGATCCGCTGGTCGTGGCGCTGGCCCACACACACCTCTGGATGGTCGACGCGATCGTCCGGTCGATGAAGTCGGGGCTCGAGACGCGGCCGGTGTCTCACCAGACGGACGCGCGCATCCGCAGTCACGTGTGTTGGTCCTTCCTGGCGCTGGTCCTGCGACACGAGCTGGAACGCCGGCTGGCGGCGACGCGCTGGTCTCTCGAATGGGCCGACATCGTGCTCTGTCCGTTATTTCCCGATCGCGTAGAGATTCTGGTCGGTTCGAATGAAGATCATCCCGCCCGAGATCGCCGGACTCGCGAGCGTCCGC
>CAYHSN010000028.1:0-9144 GCA_964359235.1 uncultured Vicinamibacterales bacterium
CGTGCTGCCGCTCAGAGGGGAAGGGCCGGTGCCCGAGTCGCACGATTTTTACTGAGTGCGCATCCTTTGGGCGGGTGTCCTGATCTGTCGGGTGTCCTGATCTTGACAGAACCGACCACCTGTCGGACGATGCGGCGATCGATTGAAGGTGGACGGCTTCCAGCCAGGCCGCCGGAGGGGCTGGGGAACACTCGGATCCGCTTCATATCTGGCAGCCCCACCAACGCGCTCCTTGTGCGTCCACCGTTTAGCGAATTCCATTTCATTGACCTTGATGGCTCGAAAGCGGAGGCGCTCAGACGGCTCTGCGCCGGTCGTCAAAGCGTCTACGTTCACCATGGAGACTGCAATGACATCTTGCTCAAGGACGTCTTTCCTCGCTGTCGGTGGAAGGATCGCCATCGGGCGCTCTGCCTGCTCGATCCTTATGCCCTCAATGTTCGCTGGGAGGTTCTGAAAACCGCAGGCCAGATGAAGAGCGTCGAGATCTTCTACAACTTCATGATCATGGACGCCAATATGAATGTCCTCTGGCACCATCCGGACAGGGTATCGCCGAATCAGTCCGCACGAATGGACTCTGTCTGGGGAGACGGATCTTGGCGAGACGCGGCCTATCGCAAGACCGAAGACCTCTTCGGAACCGTCGAAGAGAAGGCCGGAAATGAACAAGTCGCGCAAGCTTTCAGACAACGCCTCCGCGAGGTGGCCAGTTTTGCGTACGTGCCGGATCCGATGCCAATGAGGAACTCGAGAGGTGCCGTTATCTACTATCTGTACTTCGCATCGCCCAACAAGGCTGGCGCTCACATCGTCGAGGACATCTTCAACAAGTACCGCAACAAGGGAGCAGCGTGATGGCGACACACTCGGCAATCGAGTGGACCGAGGCTACCTGGAATCCGGTAACGGGCTGCTCGAAGATCAGTCCCGGCTGCGCGCATTGTTATGCGGAACGCATGGCCAAGCGGCTGCGTGCGATGGGGCAGCGCAACTACGTCAATGGATTCGAGGTCACCATTCACGAGCACATGCTTGGACTGCCATTTCGATGGAAGAGACCTCACCGGATATTCGTCAACTCCATGAGCGATCTCTTCCATGAAGCAGTGCCGCTCGCGTTCATTGTTGGCGGTGAGTCGGGCCCAGGAGCACGCCCGATACATCCAGATTGGGTGATCGAGATCCGGGACCGATGCCTGCAGGCTGAAGTGCCCTTCTTCTTCAAGCAGTGGGGCGGGGTCTTGAAAGGCCGAACCGGCCGAACACTCGAAGGCCGAACGTGGAACGACATGCCAGCGAATGGCGCTGTGGGTTTTGGCGTCAGCGCGTGTTGCTGAAGGTGCTTTCCCGTCTCACTGAGACGTCGCGCGTCGCGCCACCACCCCACTGTCCACTGTCTTGCCTGTCCGCGCGATCGCCTCGAAGAACATCTCGTCGCCGTCGATCTCGACCAGCATGAAGTGGTTGTCGGTGTCGAAGCCGGCCGCGGTGAGCGGCGAGTCCTTCCGGATGTCGCCCTTGCGCAGCTTACCCGCGCCGCCCGACGTGAAATAGGCGATGCCGTTCTGCGGCTTGATGCGCTCGTAGACGTGTTCATGCCCGGCGAAGACCGCGCTGACGCCGTGCTGCAGGAACAGCGGCTCGATCGCCTTCCGCAACTGCACCTCCGACCCGTGCGTCTTGCCCGACGAGTAGAGCGGGTGGTGCATGAACACGATCTTCCAGGCCTCGGTCGAGGTCTTCAGCTCCTGCTCCAGCCACTGGAGCTGGGGGCGATTCATGTAGTCACTCTCGAGCGCGAAGAACCGCACGCTCTGGGCGGACGCCGTGAAGCTGTAGTAGGTTCGTCCGCTCATGTTGAACCGGTGATAGAACCGCTCGGTGCGCGGGTCGTGGTTGCCGAGCGCCGCGTAGAACTTCACGCCGCCATCGAGCAGGAGCTTGTACGGCAGCTCGAAATCGTCCTCGTAGTCTCGCCGCGCGTCGCCGTTGTAGAGATTGTCGCCCAGCATGATCACGAGGTCGAACGCGAAACGCCCGCGCGCGTCGGCCATCCGCGCGCCGACCTCGTACTGCTCCCGCGCGCCCGATCCCGAATCGCCGATCACGGCGAACCTGAGCGACCCCGCCCGGCCCGGCAGCGTCGTCGGCTGCGCCGCGAGCGGCCACACCAGCCCCCACGCCGCACACACCAGGAACAGAACAACCGAGGCCGGCAATGGGCGACGACGGACGCGATCAGCGGCGCGCTTCAAACCCAAATCCTGAAATCCTCACATCCTCACATCCTCACATCCTCACATCCTCAAATTCTCAAATTCTCAAATTCTGAGATCCTCAGATTCTCCACATCCGTCACCGTCCTCTCTTCGGGAGCGCGTCGTGCACGAAGTCGACGATGAGGCCGGCGCGGATGTCGCGAAGCACGACGTCTTCGCCGACGAAGCGGTACTCGAGATCGGGGGGCAGATCCGGCAGGTTGATCAACAGACCGGACGGCACCGACGTGAGGCCCTCCGTGCCGAGGTACCCGCCGTTCACCCGTGCCTCGAAATGCGGGGCCTCTTCGCCGCGCAGCTCCCGGCGCAGCCGCGCCACATCATCCGCGGTCAGCGACCGGGCGATCAGCCGCCGGAACAGCGCGCGGATCTCGCGCGTGAAGAGGTCGCCCTCGTGGGCGCGTCCCCGCTTGACGCGGAGGCGTCGCGCCAGCTCCATCCGGTGGGCGTGCGCCTGCTCGACGTCCGGGTTGGGCCCGCGCGGCGGCAGCGCCGCCTCGATCTGGTCGCGCAGCGCCACGTAGGCGTCCACGCTGCGGCTGAACGCCTGCATGAGCCGCGCGTCCTCGTTGGTCCGGACGGCCTGCGCGGCGTCCTGCGGTCGCGGCGAGCTGCTGCCGAGGTGCGCGCTCGCGGCCGCGGCGACGATCAGGACCGTCAAAGCCGCCGTCAGGCGCCGCGGCGAAGTCGGGTGGAGCATGGGGGACGCTCCAAGGACAGACGTGGTGAACGTGCGCCGGGGTGCCGGCGCGATCAGGAGACCGGCTCGACCGATCCGTTCGGGACCCGCGGCGCCTGCGCGTGCGGATAGCGCCAGAAATCCATGAACGACACGCGGTGCACGCAGCCGATCGTGCAGTACGGCGCGCACCACTTGGGGTTCATGAACTCCCGCCTGATGTCGTCAATCGTGTAGCGCTCGAGCGGGACGCCGGGGGTGCCGCGCTGCTGTGAGCACCAGTGCACGAGCCCATTCTCGCAGATGTAGAGGTACCGCGCGCCCGCGCGGCAGTACCACTCATTGGGTTTCCCATTGGCCAGGTTCTCCTGGAAGTGCCGGATGCCCGAGTAGAGGTTCTGGCCGATCTGCTCCCACGCGTTCACCCGCCGCGTCACCTCGTCGAAGACCGCCCGTTCGGCGGCGCCGAGCGGCTTGAGGGCCCCGTCGTGGTCGTGGATGATGCCGATTGACGTCGAGAAGCCCAGCTCCCGCGCGCGATGGTTGATGACCTTCGCGTCTTCGGGATACTTCACGCCGCCGCCGACCACCGAGTTGATATTGATGTCGAACTCGGCGTACCGGCTGAGCCACTGCAGCTTCTTGTCGAGCAGCCTGAGGCTCTTCTTCGACACGTCGTCCGGCTCGACATTGTCGATGCTAATCTGCAGAAAGTCCAGCCCGGCCTCGTTGAGCGCCGCGATCCGCTTCGGCGAGAGCAGGTAGCCGTTCGTGATGAGACCGGCGAGCATCCCATGCCGGCGGATGTGCCGGATGAGATCGTCGAGCTCGGGGTGCAGCATCGGCTCGCCGCCGCTGAAGGCGACGACCGAGGTCCCGAATCCGGCCAGTCGGTCGATGCGCGCCCGCATGACCTCGACCGGCACCGGCGCCGAGGTCTTATCGTATTCGTTGCAGTAGGCGCAGTCGATGTTGCACCGGCGGATCGGGACGACGTGAACCAGCAGCGGGTGGTCGGTGGAGACAAGGCCCCGCACGAATTCGCGCGCCGCGCGGATGTCGCGGTTCACCTTCCGCAGCAATCTCATGGGTAATTGTTTAGCGCCTCTCGATGGTTAACGCTAAACAATTACTAGAGAAGGAGTTGCGGTCGCGCACTTTCCGACGATCGAGGTAGTGGATCAATAGGTCTCCTCGCAACTCCTTTGCTACTAGTAACTGTTTAGCGGGCTGCCCCGCCCGACCCGCTAAACAGTTACTCTCATGGATGCGAGCATTATAGTCGCAGACCGTCGGACGGCGCACGCGTTGCCAGTGTCCGGCTTTGGATGGTACCATCTGACGCTGTCCGAGCTGACCGAGGCTACCAAGATGCGCAAAGTTCCTCTCGCCGAGTCGCTCCGAATCATCGCGCAGGGCTCGCTCAACTGGCGCGCCGAGCGGCCCATCGTGGTCTCGTTCGAAGTCACCGATTCGTGCACCTGCTTCTGCAAGCACTGCGATCACGGCGGACCCCGCGACACCTCGCGCGATCTGAAGCCGGCCGATTACCGCCGCTACATGGACGTGCTCGGTCCCGTGGTCGTGCAGGTCTCGGGCGGCGAGCCGCTCATGCGCAAGGACCTGACGGACGTCGTGCGCCACATCAAGAACCGGTCGGGGCTGCCCTTCATCATCTTGGTCTCGAACTGGTCGCTGATGTCGGAAGCGCGGTACGGAGTGCTGCGCGAGGCGGGCGTCGACGAATTCTGCGTCAGCCTCGATTTTCCGGACGCGCGGCACGACACCTTCCGCGGACGCCCGGGGTTGTTCGAGCACCTCAACGCCATCGTGCCACGCCTGGCCGCACAGGGTCACGACGACATCGTCCTCAACACCTGCATCCACGCCGAGAACGTCGCGGAGATCAACGCCTGCGCCGACAAGGCGAAAGCGTGGGGCGTCAACATCAACTACAGCGCCTATACCCCGCGGCGCACCGGCAACCGGGAGTTGTTCCTCACGACACCGGAGCAACTGTCGGTGCTCGCGCGCGAGCTGACCAGGGTCAAGGCCCGGATGGACGGCCGCTGGATTGCCACGACCGCGAGCACGCTGGAGGCCACCCAACGCTACTTCGAGACGGGCGGGGCGCCGGGGTGCAAGGCGGGGTTGCGCTGGCTGGTGGTCACGAGCGACGGCCAGCTTCAGCCGTGCTCGATGCAGTTCACGCGCTTCGGGCTTCACGAGCAGGCGCGCATGGTGAGCGAATTCACGCGCCAGAACACCTGCGACGAGTGCTACGTGGCGATTCGATCGAGCCTGGACAAGACCTACCCGCACTTGCTCTGGGAGAACGTCGCAGGCTTCTTCTCGTTCAAGCCGCGTCTGGAACGATCGGCCTGCGCCGACGCCGTCCGGAGCTGACAACCCGGCACGCCGTTGCATGCCCGCGATCCTCGACGGCATCGAATCCTTCCTTGCGCTCGGCGGACGATGAGCCGCGACCGATCCGGATTGGCGCGCGCGTTCACGGGAGCGCTGATGTCGGCGTTCCTGGTCCAGATCCCGCCCGGCGCGGCCTACCTGGTCGTGGAGCTGCCGTCAGGACGCGAGATCCGCGCGGCGCATCCTGAGGTGCTGAGCCAGGCGGTGCTGCCCGGGTCGATCGCGAAGATCGCCGCGCTCGCCGCCGCGCTCGAATCACGCGTCGTGACCGCGCGCACGGCGTTGCCCTGCCGGCGCGACATCACCATCGGCGGGCATCGGCTCACGTGCGTGCATCCTGACCTCGGGCGTCCGCTCACCCCGGCCGAGGCGCTCGCGCACTCCTGCAATTCGTATTTCGCCGCTGTGGCGGCGCGGATCCCGCGCGCAGCGCTCAACGCGCAGCGCATCGCGCTCGGGCTCGTCGCGCTCGACCCGCGTGATCCGATCGTGGCGGCGGCGCTGGGGCTCGAGGGGCCTCGTGTCGCGCCGCGCGCGCTCGTGCGCCTGCTCGCGCGCATCCTGCCGGGTCCCGAAGCCGTCGCCCTCCGGCCCGAGACCCGAGACGTGCTGATCGAGGGACTGCGCGGGGCGGCGACCTTCGGCACCGCCGCGGCGCTTCGCGTCCTGGGCGGCGCGACGCTGGCCAAGACGGGCACCGCGCCGATGCCGGGCGGCGGATACCTCGGCCTGGTCGTCGTCTTTCACCCAACCGACTCGCGTTCGCTTGGCGCCGGCTCGGCCCCTGCTTCGGAATCTCGCACGGGCCTCGCGGTCGTCGTGGTCGCCGCGGGCGCGGCCGGGCGAGACGCGGCCGAGATCGCACGAGAGTTGCTGAGAAACGAAGTAACGAGGAACGAGGAACGAGGAACGAGTCGGGAGCGCGGAGCGGCGCGGGGCGCAGGGGCCCCCGCGAGCGACGCGCCAGGCGGGGTGCAGGCGCCTTCGCCAGGCTTCGGCGACCCTAGACGAAGCTCGAAGAGCGAAGTCTGGGGGTCCCCGCCGCTGAGAGAAGTTGCCTTGCGCGTCGGTGAGACGACGGCATCCGGGTACCGCAGCGTCACCTTGCCGCTCGAGGACTACGTCGCGCGCGCGGTCGCCGGCGAGGCGGCGCCCGGCGCGCCGCGTGCGGCGCTCGAAGCGCAGGCGATCGTGGCGCGCACGTTCGCGCTCGCACACCGCGGGCGCCACGCGCGCGAGGGATTCGACGTCTGCGGTCTCACGCACTGCCAGGCGCTCAGACCGGCCGGCGAGGCGGCGCGTGAGGCGGCGCGCACGACGGCTGGTCGATTCCTCAGCGTCGGAGGCCGGCCGGCGCGCGTGTGGTTCAGCGCGTCGTGCGGCGGGCACACGGCGCTCCCGCGTGAAATCTGGCCTGGCGAGATCGCCGATGGTCTGACGTACCTTGTCTCGCGCGCGGAGCCGGAGTGCGGGCCGGCGAGCCGCTGGCGCGCCGACATCGCGGAGCGCGATCTTGGACGCGCTCTGCGCGCGGCGGGCCTGCGCGGCGATCGCATCCGGAGTCTCACGGTGGCGGCGCGGACCGGGAGCAATCGTGTCGCGCGGCTGCGCGTCGACGGGTTCGATCCGCCTGAGCTCTCAGCCGAGGCGTTCAGACTCGCCATCGGACGCTCGCTCGGTTGGAATCGCGTGCGGAGTCACCTGTTCACGGTGGCGCGCACCGCAAACGGCTATGCGTTCGACGGATCGGGATTCGGCCACGGCGTGGGGCTGTGTGTCGCCGGCGCCGGGCGGATGGCGGCGTCGGGCGCGTCGGCCGAGCACATCCTGCGCGCGTACTTCCCTGGAGCGGCCCTGCGGTCGCACGCGGCGATCGACGCGGCGCCTGCCGGGATTCGCCTCGAGCTGCCGGAATCGGACGCGCGCGAGCGCAAGACGCTCGTGGCGCTCATCGACCGGGCGATCGCCGACCTGCGCGCTCGCGCCGGCCTCGGTCCGCCCGACCTGACCATCCGGTTCCACCCGACGGTCGAGAGCTTCCGGCGGTCCACCGGCCAGCCCTGGTGGATTGTCGGCTCGACGCGCGGGGATCGCATCGAGGTCTTGCCGGCGTCGGTTCTGAGGGCGCGCGGCACGCTCGACGCGACGCTGCGCCATGAGCTGGCGCACGCGTCGATCGACGAAGCCCTGCGTGACCGGCCGCTCTGGGTCCGTGAAGGCGCGGCGATGTACTTCGCCGGCGAGCGCGGCGCGGCGCGTGGCAAAGGGGTCCTTGCGGCCTCCTGTCCGTCGGACGCCCAGATGCGGGCGGCCGCTACGCCGGACGCGATGCGCGAGGTCTACGCGCGGGCGGTCACGTGCTTCGCCCGGGACGTGGCGGCGGGGAAGCCCTGGCGCGAGATCGGCAAAACAGACGATGAGCTATAATCCGGCCGGCCCGAATAGAAAGGGGGTGCGACCATGGCAGTCACCGTGACACGCGTGCAGCTCTGGCGGAACGAGGTCGAGAGCCGACCGGGACTCCTGGCCGGCGCGCTGGGGGCGCTGGCCAGCGCCGGAGCGGACCTGCAAGTGGTCATGGCCTACCGGTATCCGGGCAACCAGACCATGGGCGCGATCGAGGTGTATCCGATCAGCGGAAAGAAGCTGGCGGGTGCGGCCGAGGCGGCGGGTCTCAGCCCGACCACGATCGCGGCCCTGCGCGTCGAGGGCGACAATCGTCCCGGCCTCGGCTACGCGATCACCCGCGCGATGGCCGACGCGGGCATCAACATCGTCTTCCTGATGGCGCAGGTGATCGGGAAGAAATACTCGTGCCTCCTCGGCTTCGAAACCGACGCCGACGCGGCCAAGGCCGCGAGCCTCATCAAGAAGGCGACGGCGCCGAAGAAGCGGCGCTGATGGACGGGCGGGAGGCCGCGCCGGTCGCGCCTGCTTTCAGCACCAGCGCCCAGCCGGCGTTGAGCACGAGGTAGAGCAGGCCGAGCTTGGCGGCGATGAACACGGCCTCGACGGCGGTTGGCGGGATCGCGTCCGGCCGCCAGTCGGTCGCGCGAAGCGGCAGCCACACGGCGAGCAGCATCGCGAGACCGATCGCACCGAGCTGGCGCCGTGCGAGCGCCGCGCGCAGCCAACGCGCGGAGAGGAGCGCACGCCGTCCGCCGGTCGCGCCCGCGGCCAGCGCGGCGACGGCCAGCGAGACGCCGGCCACGTAGCGGAGGAGCCACAGCGCGATCGCGAGACCGCTGTGGATCCACGCCGTCTTCGCGGATCCGGTGCTCGCCATCCACCATGCGTCGATCTGGCCCGAGTACGCCGTGGCCCACGCGTCGGCGCGGGCCGTCATCCACCAGAAGAGCGCGAAGACCAGAAGTCCCACGATGAAGGCCGGCAGCGCGCCGAACGCGCGTCGCGCCGCGCGGCGAAATCCACACGCCGAGTCCCACAACAACAACGCCGTCGCCTCGGTCCAGCCCAGCACGACGATCGTCAGCACGATCAGGGCCGCCGAGAGCGAGAGCATCGTGATGTTCGACTCGGGCACGTTGATGAACCACCAGAACAGCCCCGCGGCGGCCGCGTGGCCGGCGACCAGGCAGGCGAGAATAGCGGACGCGCGTTTCATTCTCATGATGGCGTGAAGCACATCTCAGTCGGGCGAACCCCCGAGCTGCACGGTCAGGCTCTGTGCGCGCGTGGACGCCGTCGCGCCCGGGACGTACATCGGGGCGATGCGCGCGGGCATCGCGCGGAACG
>CAYHSN010000028.1:9244-14102 GCA_964359235.1 uncultured Vicinamibacterales bacterium
CGCCGCGCTTGACGATTCGCACCTCGTTCTGACCGGCGCGCGCGGGCGCCGAGAGCACGATCGGATCGGGCGCGGTCCACGACTGTGCCGTGAAGGTGTGGCCGCCGGCGGGCTGGCCGTTCACGAACACGTCGACCGCGAACCCCTGCGGCCGCTCGTTCCGCGCGCGCATGTACTCGATCAATCCGTACAGCGCCATCGCCGTCTGCTTCGTGTTCCACCAGTAGGCGCCGTTGCGGTTCATGAGCAGGTACCGCACGGCGCCGTCCATCTTCGGATTGTCCGGATCCCGCGCGACGAGGGCCTTGACGGCGAGCGCCGTCGCGTCGACGCTCGCATCCGAGAAGTCCTCGAGCAGCGGATCGCGGTCGACCGTCCACCAGGTGAGCTGGTCGCGCGTCTGCGCCTCGGCGACGAGATCGCGCGCCAGCGCGTCGCCCCTCTTGTCTGTTGCGGCATCGAGCGTGAGGAGCAGCAGCGCGCGGCCGTAGGCCGACATGCCTCTGCGCGCCGCCCACAGGTCGTCGAGCACCGCGGCGGCGTCGTAGTCCGTCCCATCGCGCGCGGACACCTGCACGCCGGCCGCCGCGCCGTACGCCAGCACGTACGCCATGTAGGCCTTCAGATCCGGCACGGCTCTCGGGTACGTGCGAGAGAGATCCACGAGCGCCGTCGCGCCGTTGTTGAGTCGCCATCCGTCGACCGCGTAGCCGGCCTTCTTCGCCTCGACCAGGCCGTAGAGGGCGTACGCGGTCATGAACGGATGGGTCTCGTCCGTCTTCCACCAGCCCCAGCCGCCGTCTTCGTGCTGGTAGTCGGCGAGGCGTTTCACGCCTTCGGTCACCTGCCGGCCGAGCGCGCTGATGCGCTCGGGCGGGGTGATGCCGAGGTCCGTGAGCGTCCGCGCGACGATCAGGTTGGGCACGAAGCTGGACAGGGTCTGCTCCGTGCAGCCGTACGGGAACGAGGTGAGGAAGTCGAGCGCGCCGATAAGCGTTCCGCCGAGAGATGGCGCGAGCGCGACCTGAATCGTGCGCGCGGCGGGGTTCGTGCGCTCGGGGATGGTCAGCTCGACCGTGTGTTCCTGCGCGGCAGTCAGGGAGCCGGCGGCGCCCGACTCCTCTTTCAACCCGTAGGGCAGGACCGGAATCGAAAGCTCCAGCGCATCAGACTCGTCCGGCGCCTCGGCCGTGCCGGTGAACGTGGCCGTGCCGGGGCGGTCGGCGCGATAGCGGAAGTCGAGCCGATTGTCGCCGCCCGACGGGACCGACAGCGTCTCGGCGCCGCGCGCGCCTGCCGCCGCCGTCACGCCCGCCGCCGTCATCGTCACGGCGACCGTCTGCGCGGCCGGCAGATAGTTGTGGACGATCGCGGGCACCGACACTTCGTCGCCTTCGGTCAGGAAGCGCGGCGTCACGACCCGCAGGATGAGATCCTTGGTCGTCAGCGTCCGGGCGATCGTGGAGCCGACGCGCGTGTCGGTCGTGACCGCGCGCGCCGTCAGGCGCCACGTGGTGAGCGCGTCCGGATACTGCACCTGTACCGTCGCGGTGCCGTCGGCCCCGGTCACCAGATCGGCGACCCAGTAGATGGCATCCGGGAACTCTTTGCGCACCTGCGGGCGATCGGGGCGCTCGGCCTTGAAGTCAGCCAGCGTGAACGGGCGCCGCTTCTGCGCGAGCAGCAGTTGCTGCCGGCCCGAGTAGCCCACAAACGAGTACTCGCGCGAGTAGGACGTGCCGACGCGGCTGTAGTCGAGCCGGTAGAACTCACGCAGCGGGTCGGGCGTCCCGTCCGGCTTGACGGCGTACACCGCTTCGTCGATGACCGCCAGGCTGAGCTGCGCGCGTACGGGCTGACCCGCAGCGTCGACGGCCTGGACCGTGAAGACGCCCGGCTGCCGCGGCTTCGCGACCGGCTGCGCCGCCTCGATCGTGACCTGGATCTGGCGCGAGCGCGCGGGGACCTTGAGACGCCGCTCGGCGCGATACAGGCGATCGTCTTTCAGGAACGCCACGCTGACGTACGTGTCGCCCACATCAGCGTCGGAGACGGGCACCTCGATGATGCCGCTGGCATCGAGCCTCGACACGCGGTGATAGGTGAGGCGCCGTCCCTCTTTCGTGACGAGCGCGGGCGCCTCGAACGTGTCGCCGCGCAGCACGAGCCGGGCGACCTCGCCCGGTTGGTACTCCTTGCGATCGGGCATGAGCTCCAGATACCGATCGCCCTCGTCCATGTCGGCTTCCGTGATGCGCCCAGGCACCCAGACGTACGCGGCGCCTTCGATCGCGCGACCCTCCCACGATGCGATGGCCTTGAACCGGTAGCTGCCCGCCTCGGCCGGCAGGGTGGCCGTCCATCGGGCGCGGCCGTCAGCATCGGTGACGACATCCGCCTCTGACGCGACGACGGTCTCGGGTTGTCCGGAGTACCGCGAGCCCGAGCGATTGGCGAGCCGTTCCAGGACGACGTGCAGACGAGTGCCGGCCTTCGGCGATCCGAGGTAGTCGAGCGCGCGAACGTTGATCGTCGCCTGCGCGCCGGGGCGATAGACGTACTCCTCGGCGTCGGCCATCACGAGGAACGGCCCGTAGGTGCTGTAGAGCGTCGTGCTGCCCGACACCTCGCGATCGCTCGCGTCGGTCACGCGTGCGTCGATCCGGAGCGAGTAGTCCTGGCCTTCCTCGTGGGCCTCCAGGATCGCGACCGGGACCTTCACGGTCACCTGCCCCTGCCCGTCGAGTCTCGCGGTGTGCTCCGCCACCTGCATGCCGCCGTAGTCGTCATAGCCCGTCTCCTCGGGCTCGTCCGTCCAGCGGAGCGGCGACGAATAGTAGCCGCGGTAGAGCACGTACGTGACCGAGCCACCCGAGACCGGCTGGCCGAAGTAGTAACGCGCCCGGATGGTGGCGCTCACCTCGCCGCCCTGGACGACGAAGCGATCGGGCGTGGTGACGATGACTTCGAATTCAGGTTTACGGTACTCCTGCACCTCGAACGAGCCGAAGGTCTGCAGGTCCTCGGTCGTGATCTGGATGCTGTAGTCGCCGAGCGCGGCGGTTCTCGGCACGGCGAAGGAGGCGAACGCGGACCCGAACTCGTCGACCGGCCGTGTTTCGCGGAACACGACCTACCAGTTCTTTCGTCGAGTCTCCGAGGTGCCACGCGCCCGGATCGGCGACCGTCACGTGATCGCCGCAGCGCGCGAGGACGAGCACGGCGTCGGCCTTCGGCTTCTCGAGCGTGGCCAGCAGCGTCCCGTCGGCCGCGGTCGTGCCGCTCGCGACGACCGCCTGGTCGGCGATGGCGTCGATCTGACAGTCGGCGCGCGGCTCGCCGGTGAAGCGGTCCGCGGCGTAGACCAGGATCTGTCCGGGCGCGATCTTGGTCACGAGGCCGAGATCCGAGATGACCACGATCGTGGAGGCGCGCAGACGGTTGAACACCGCCTCGACGAGGTAGACGCCGGGTTGCTTGAGATCGAGCGGGATGCGCCTGGCGTCGGCCTGGCGAAGCGGCGGCAGCATCTCGCGCCACGTCGCGACGACCTGCGACGGGTTGAGGAGCGGCACCTGCGCGAAGGTCGCGGAGCCGACGGCCCGGCGAAGCTGTACTTCCTGGCGGTCGAGCCCCTCGCGGCGGCGGGCGCGGTACTCGTCGCTGAACTGGGCGCGCACGAACATCCGGACCCGGTTGCGCCAGGCGGCCTTCCACGCGGAGATGCGCTCGATCCACGTCTGTTCTTCCGGCACGAGGGGTTCAGGACTGCCGAGCGCGTGCGGGTCCTTCAGACCGGCGAAGAACGTCGTCGCGTCCTTGACCCGGTACACCCGGAAATCCAGATGGCCGATCTGCACGAAGCTGAGGTAGATGGCCGGGGTGTCGCGCGTGGTGAAGACCTGGCCGCTCGCCAGCGAGAACGCCGGCTCGCTCGGGTCGTCCTGGGCGGCGGCGGCGAGCGTTGGCAGCAGAAGGACCGCCGCCACGGCGACGAGTAGCTTCGCGGTCGTCGCGGAAGAACGCCACGAAGGCACGAAGGCACGAAGCAACAGACCACGGCCTTTTCGTGTCTTCGTGTCTTCGTGGCCGGCTTGAGGATCTTGCCGTGGCGTGCCGCTATGAGGCTGCATCGAAGACCGCCAGTCGAAACACTCCGACAAACGCCGGGTTCGCGGCGAGCGGTCGCCAGCGCGGCGCCGGATGCCGGACGAGATCCGCCAGGCGCACCTTGCGCACCTCGCCGGCCGCCTCGCCGGCCGCGCCAGGTGTTTGCGGGCCGGTGTGGTACACGAGCCAGTCACGGCCTTCGCGTTCGAACGCGGAGGCGCCGACAAACACCATCAGGTGGTCCGGGCTCTCTTGCGCGGACTGATGGAAGGAGAGGAGATCGCCGGGCCGCACGGCCGTCGCGTCGCGGCTCACGAGCCGCGCGTTGAAGCGGACGATCGTGCGGGCGTCGGCGAATTCGGCGAACGCGGGCGCGCGGCCGCCGGTGATCTGGAAGAGCGCCCACCCGTCCGGATCCGCGCCGGGCGGGCGCCGCACGTCGGGAAACGCGGGCGCGAGCGGAAGCGACGCCCGCCGGCGCCACTCGGGCGTGTGTGCGCGCAGCGCTTCGCGAAACGCGTGGCGCACGAGCGCGGCGCAGTCGATGACGTCGGAGGTCTGGCGATAGAACTGTGCGTCGGCGAGAAAGACAAACCACGCGCGGAACGCGGCGCGATCGGAGTCGTCCTGAAGCCGCGCCTGAGCGGCCGGGCGCGCCAGGCAGGCAAGAGCGAGCAGGAGCGCGGCGGCGACCCGCGTCATCTGGCGGGGAGTGTACCCGGTTCTCGCGGTGCCGACAACGGTGGCG
>CAYHSN010000029.1:0-13970 GCA_964359235.1 uncultured Vicinamibacterales bacterium
TCATCGCCGTCGCCGAGCGGCTCGAGGCGCAGGCCATCGCGACGCTCGACCTGCGCCACTTCGGCGTGGTGGCGCTGCGGACGGCGCCGCGTTTGATCCCGCGCGATCTCTCAGGCTCTCCACACGCCTGAAGCCCTGTGCCACAGGCCACTCGCGATCTCGACTAAGATGGTGCTCGTTCATCGAGGAGGCCCTCATGGATCTCAAGGCCATACAGCGCGCGCTCAAGGCCGCCAGAGTCGACGGCTGGCTGCTGTGCGACTTCCGCAATCGTGACTATCTCGCCTACCGCGTGCTGGGCATGGACGTCGAGAAGCTCAACACGCGGCGCTGGTACTACTTCATCCCCGCCAAGGGCGAGCCGAAGAAGCTCGTGAGCAGGGTCGAGCGCGCCGTACTCGACGCGCTGCCGGGCAAGAAGACGGTCTACACCGCCTGGCCGGAGCTGCACGCGGGCTTGAAGACGCTCCTCGGGCCGAAGAAGACGATCGCGATGCAGTACTCGCCGCGGAACAACGTCCCGTACATCTCGTTCGTCGACGCGGGTACGATGGAGCTCATCAAGGGCCTCGGCCACAAGGTTGTCTCGTCGGCCGATCTCGTGCAGATGTTCGTGTCGGTGATCGGCGAGGAGGGCTACCGCCTGCACAAGGACGCGGGCGTCATCATGGACCGTATCCGCGCGGAGGCGTTCGAGGAGATCCGGAAGGCCATCCGCACGAAGAGCGGCGCGACCGAGTACGACGTGCAGCAGTTCATCATGCGCCGCTTCGCGCAGGAGAACCTGACCACCTACTCGCCGCCCATGGTCGGCGTGAACGATCATCCCGCCGACCCGCACTTCGAGGTGACCGCCGGAAACGCCCGGGAGTTCAAACCGGGCGACACCGTGCTCATCGACCTCTGGGCGAAGAAGAACGTGCCCGGCGGCATCTACTACGACATCACCTGGGTCGGCTACATCGGCGACAGGCCGCCGGCCAAATACCAGGAGATCGCCGACGTCGTCTTCTGCGCGCGCGACGCGGCGATCGCGTTCGTGCAGGAGTCCATCGCCAAGGGCAAGCCGGTCGCGGGCTGGCACGTGGACGCCGTGTGCCGGACGGTGGTGGAGGGAGCAGGGTACGGGAAGTACTTCGTGCACCGGACCGGCCACGCCATCGGCACCGAAACACACGGTGAAGGCGTCAACATCGACAACTTTGAAACGAAAGACGAGCGGCGTCTGTTGCCCGGTTGCTGCTTCTCGATCGAGCCGGGCATCTACCTCGAAAGGAAGATGGCCGCACGCACCGAGATCAACATGTTCATCAGGCCGGGCGGCGTCGCTGAGGTGACGGGGGAGATACAGAAAGAGCTGGTGCTGATCTAGGAACTGACGCAGACGGGCCTCGGGACTGGGGACTCGGGACTCGGAGGTGAGACCACATGAGCGGAGCGCATTCGCACGAGGTCGAGAAATCGCTGAACCTGCCGCGCGTCCTGGGATTCATGGACGTCATCGGCATCCTGGTCGGCACGGTCATCGGTTCGGGCATCTTCATCGTCCCGGCCGCGATCGCCTTGCAGGTGCGCTCGCCGGTGCTCATCCTCGCGGTGTGGCTCGTCGGCGGCGTGCTGAGCTTCTTCGGCGCGCTCACATTCTCGGAGCTGGGCGCGATGTACCCGGCCGCCGGCGGCATGTACGTGTTCCTGCGCGAGGCGTACGGACGTCCGGTGGCGTTCCTCTTCGGCTGGGCGATGTTCTTCGTCATCGAGGCCGGATCGATCGCGACGCTCGCGATGGCGTTCTCGTCGAAGTACCTGCCGTACTTCGTGCCGCTCTCGCCCGTGGCCGTCAAGCTCGTCGCGCTCGGCTTCGTGCTCTTCCTCGCCACGGTCAATTACGTCGGCACGCGCTGGGGGGCGAGACTCCAGAACCTGCTCATGTTCATCAAGTTCGGCGCCATCGTCGGGGTCTCCTTGCTGGTGCTGGCGCTCGGCGACGGGAACACGCAGAACTGGGTCTCGCCGCCGCCCGTCTTCTCGACGGGCCTCATCGGCCCCTTCGGCGTCGCGCTGGTCGCGGCGCTCTGGGCCTACAAGGGATGGGAGGCCGCGACGTTCAGCGCCGGCGAGATCAAGAATCCGGAGCGCAACCTGCCGCTCGGCCTCTTCGCCGGCACGCTGCTCTGCGTCGGGTTGTACGTCGTCGCCAACCTCGCGTACCTCTACGTGATTCCGGCCGCCGACATCGCAAAGTCCACGCGCATCGCGACTGACGCGATGGCCACCGCGGTCGGACCGATCAGCGCGACGATCATCTCGGCGGTGATCCTCTTCTCCATCACGGGCGCCGCCAACGGCAACTTTCTCACGGCGCCGCGCGTGTTCTTCGCGATGTCCCGCGACGGGCTGTTCTTCAAGCGCATCGCGGACGTGCACCCGACGTTCCTGACGCCGTACGTGTCGATCGTGGCGATCGGCGTGTGGAGCGCGATCCTGAGCCTGAGCGGGACGTTCGAGCAGCTCGCCTCGTACGTGATCTTCGGGCAATGGCTGTTCTTCGGCCTGACGGTGGGCGCCGTGATGGTTCTCCGCCGAAAGCGGCCGGACATGCCGCGACCGTACCGGACCTGGGGCTATCCCATCACGCCGATCCTCTTCATTCTCGCGTCGCTCTACATCTCGGTGAACACGCTGGTCAATCAGTTCTGGAACTCGATGGCGGGCCTCGGCATCATCGCGCTCGGCGTGCCGGCGTATCTGTTCTGGAACAGAAAGCCATAGTCGCATGTCGCTCGACAGGCTGAACGCCGCGCTGGTGAAGGAAGTCGCCGGGCTCGAGCAGGAAGGCCGCGCCAAGGCGCCGGAACGGGTCATCGTCGGATACGTGCCGCCGACAGGCGATCGCGGTCCCCGCTACCGGCTGCGCGGCAGCGATCGTGAGTTCATCCGGATGAACTCCAACAGCTACCTGTCGCTGTCGCACCATCCCGCGCTCATCGAGGCGGCCGACCACGCCTGCCGCGCGTTCGGGACCGGGCCGGGCGCCGTGCGGTTCATCGACGGCACCTCGGCGCCGCATGCGGAGCTCGAGGCGCGGATCGCCCGCTTCGTTGGCCGGCCGGCCGCGCGGGTCTTCAACTCCGCCTACACGTCCGTCCTCGGCCTCGGCCTCACCCTCTCGGGTCCGGACACCTACTGGATCGGCGACGAGCTGAACCACAACTGCATCATCCGGGCGATGCGGATCGCGAACGTCGCGAAGGAGCAGCGCGAGATCTTCAGACACAACGACGTCGACGATCTCAGGCGGAAGCTCGAGCGCGTCCCGAAGGGCGTCGGGCGGGTCGTCGTGATCTTCGACGGCATCTTCAGCATGCGCGGCGACCACGCACCGCTCGACGGCATCGCGCGTCTCGTCGCGGAGCACGACGGCCGGTTCCGCGACGGTGTCACCACCGTGATGGACGACTCGCACGGCATCGGCGCCTACGGCCGGACGGGCCGGGGCACCGAGGAACACTGTGGCGCGCGCGCCGACATCGTCGTCGGAACGTTTGGCAAGGCGTTCGGCGTCAACGGTGGGTTCGTCGCCGGCAGCGCGGAGCTCATCGAGGCGGTGCGGCAGAAGGCCGACACCTACATCTACACCAACCCCCTCGGCGCCGCCGATGGCGCGGCGGCGGTCACGGCCGTGGAGATCGCCGATGGCCCGGAAGGACGCGAGCGTCTCGCGAACCTGAACGCGCGCACCGATCAGTTCCGGCAGGGTCTCGCGGCGCTGGGTCTCGAGTCGATCCCGGGCCCGCACCCGATCGTGCCGCTGCTCGTGCGCGACACCCAGCGGACCCGCGCCGTGGTGCGCGGTCTGTACGATCGCGGCATTCTGGCCGTCGGGCTCACATTCCCGGTCGTGCCCAAGGGCGACGAGACGATCCGCTTACAGATCACCGCGGCCCACACGAAGGCCGACATCGACCAGGTGCTCGCCGCGCTCGCGGCGCTGAAGTAGCGCCGCCCTACTTCATGAACACCGCCGCTTCGCCCAGGTCCTTGACGAGCTTGTCGATGTCTTTCTGCATGCGGTCGCGCCGCTCGAGGATGGCCTTGATCTCGCCCTTGCCCAGCCACTGACCGACGGCGGCCGTGAGGCTCTCGTCGGTCAGGCCTTTCATCTTCTCCCACAGGAGGGCGTCCACCCGCGTGAACTTGTGCACGTTGTCCTTGATGGTCGTGAGCGCGCGGGAGTGATCGACGAGGATGAGGTTCCACGCCGGATCCTTCAGCCAGTTGCCGAGGTTCGGATCGCGGTTGCCGATCAGGTTGTCGAACATCTTCGCCTTGACCATCTGCCGGTTCCAGGAATCGAAGTGCTTGGGCGGCGCGCCCGGCGGGCCGCCGAGATCCTTGAAGCTCTGGGTCGGCGCGATCCACATGATCGCCGCGCCCAGGTCTCCCTTCACGCGCCGCTCGACCGTCGGCGGAACCATGTCGAGCCCCAGCAGCTTGTCGATCTCGTACGCGGCGATCTCGGCCTTGTAGCTCTCCCAGAACCCGCTGTACATCCCGGGCCGGAGCGGCTTCCAGGCCATGCTCTCGAACGGACCGCCCGGTGCGAGGTGCGCGCGCTTGGGATTGGTGACGCCACGGCCGACATCCTCGATCTTCACGATCTCGGCCGTCTTCAGGTACTCCTCCATCTCCGGCGCCTTGCCGAGCCAGATCTTGGCGCTGACTTCCTCCGCAGCACCGGCTTGCGCGCGCGCCGTGCCGCTCGACAGAGCCAGCGTGAGCGTGAACAGAAACGAGACGGCGGCAATGCGTCGAGTCACTCGCATGGTCAAACCCTCCGTGCTGACGATTCGGACGCACCCGGGCGGGCGCCGAAGTTGAGCGGCATGTCGGATTGACGGATTATAGCTCCGCTTCCGGCGTCGGGCCCACATCGCTACGGCGTGGCGGCCGGAGCCACGCGGCGCCTGGTCGCCTGCTCGAACGCGTACGCCAGCTCGATGAGCCGCGGTTCGCTGCACGCGAGGCCGGTGAAACTCACGCCGAAGGGCGCCGGCTGCGCGTCGAAGCTTGCCGGGAACGCCGGCGTGGGCGCGTTCGGTACGCGGCCAAATGGGACGATGACCGTAGGGTACCCGGGCCGGGCGGCGATGGCCGCGCCATTGGCGGCCGGAAACAGCAGCGCGTCCAGCTTCTCGGCCTGCATCACCTCGGCGATGCCGTGCGTGCCGGCCAGGTGGATGTCCTTCTTCCGATCGGCTTCGTAACGCGCCTTGTCGGCGGCCACGTCCATCTCGTCGGAGATGTCGAGCTGCGACTGCGCGTACTTGATGGCATGGCGCGGCGCGTTGGCCAGGTTGAAGAAACGCAGCTCCGTGAGCGTTTTCACCGGCGCGCCGGCTCCGAGCGAGGCGAGCCACGCGTTGAAGTCGCGCTTCATGCCGTACTTCAGCACCACCGAGCACTCCGAGTCCTTGCCCTTGCGGTTGTCCACGCCCGAGCAGATCCCCCACGTCAGGTAGTTGTTCTTCGCATCGGGATCCACGATGCTCGGGATGTTGGCGGGATCGACGATGATCGCGCCTTCTTTCTTCAGGATCTCGATCGCGTCGGCCATCACGGCCGCCTGAGCCGGGTTGAGGCCGCCCGTCGGGTTCTTCGCACCGGGGGCGGTGACCTCATCGTAGAAAGACGCGCGCGGAATGCCGATGCGCGCGCCCTTGAGACCGTCTCGCTTCAGAAACGGCGTGTAGTCCCGGTTGGCCGGCGGCGCGCAGGCCGTCGTCGCCGGGTCGTTCGGATCCGGCGAGGCGCCTTCGAGCGCGCCGAGCAGGATCGCCGCGTCGGTGACCGTGCGCGCCATCGGGCCGGCCGTGTCCTGATCGGCCGTGATCGGGATGACGCCGTAGCGGCTGAGACGGCCCACCGTCGGCTTGATGCCCACCAGCATGTTCTGGTTCGACGGGCTGAGGATGGACCCCGAGGTTTCGGTGCCCACGTTCGCCGCCCAGAAGCTGGCCGCCGTGCCGATCCCCGAGCTCGAGCCGCCCGTGCCGAGCGCAGGCCGGCCGTCGTTGAAACCGGGCCGCGGATCGGGCCGCGGATCGTACGGGTTCAGGCCGAACCCGCCGAGCGCGCTGTAGTTGCCGGGCATCGGCGTGGGTCCGCCCGCCACCCAGTTGGCCAGCTCGGTCAGCACGGTCTTGGCGATGATGATGGCGCCCGCGTCTTTCAGGTGTTTCGTCAGCGTCGCTTCGTAGGGCGGCGTGAAGCCCTTGAAGGCCAGCGCGCCGCCTGTCGTCGGCATGTTGAGCGTGTGGATGTTGTCCTTGAGCGCGATCGGAATCCCGTGCAGCGGCCCGCGCACCTTGCCCTGCGCGCGCTCGCGGTCCAGCGCCTCGGCCTCGGCCAGCGCCGTCCTGCTGACGGTCATGACGGCGTTCACCGTGTCTTCGTCGTAGGCGATGCGCGCGAGAGAACGCAGCACCAGCTCCCTCGACGTCACGCGCCCGTCCTTCAGAGCCGCCTGCATCTCGGGAATGGTCGCCTCGACCACGTTGAACGTCGGCCGCGCGGGCGGGTCGGCCGCGCGCCGGGCCTGCGCGCTGAGGGTCAGGGTGGTCGCCAGCGTCACCGCCAGCAGGAGCAACGGCCGTTTCATCATCGTCTCCGCCATTCTTCTCTGCCTTCTTCACGCTGCATGCGCTGCGGCGTCACCGCGCGATCACGTTCGGGATGTTCCGGTCCCGCAGCAGCTTGTTCAACGCGCCCAGGTCGCGGCTGAACGCATCGTCGAGCTGGCTGGCGATCGTCGCGATCTGCTTCTTGAATTCCTGGTGCACCTCGCGCGCCTGCGTCGTCGGCGCGTGATCCGACCCGGCGATCCCGTTGCCGAGGTAGTTCAGCTTCGAGACCAGCTTCGCCGGCCAGCGTGTCGTGTCCTGTCCCTGACCCGTGAACTTCCGCTGGATGAGGTGATCCTCGACGTCGGTCAGCTTCCTCTCGAGCTGGTCGGCCGCCTGCTTCACGGCCGAGGCGCTCGGGTCGCCCTGCAACACGGTGGTGATGTCGGCAAGCTGCTTCCGCACGACCTCGATCTGGTTGACCATGTCGACCACGCCCTCCAGGTCCTTCCTCAGATCGAGGAGCGTCGCGACCTGCGTCTGGACGTCGTTCTCGGTGCCGGCCGAGTTCGGGTCCTTGCGCACCACGAGCGGCTGCGTCAGCTCCTGCCCGCCGGCCGCGAGCTTCACGGTGTAGGTGCCAGGCGCCGAGAGCACCGACATCTGTCCGCCCTCCGGCGCCGGCCGCCAGCCCTCCGGTCCGACCGTGAGTTCCGGCGCGTACGCCGGACTCGTCCTGAGACGCAGCGGCTTCGACGGATCGTACCGCAGGTCCCACGTCACGCGGTTGATGCCCGCACGCTTCGAGCCGTCGAGCGTGCGCACGGTCTGACCCTTGGCATCCACGATCTGGACCTTCACGTCGCCCGCCGGCGCGGACTTCAGCCAGTAGTTGATGGACGCGCCGTACGGCGGGTTCTGCCCCGCCGTCATGTCGACGGACGGCGCCGCCGGAGCGGTGATGTTCCGGAACCGGTAGGCCGGGCGCGGCGTGAAGAGGTGCACGCTCGCATTGCGCACACGATCGGAGAGCTGCTGGAGCGGCGTGAGGTCGTCCAGAATCCAGAACCCGCGCCCGTAGGTCGCGATGACGAGGTCGTTGAAGTGCTCCTGCGCCGTGATCCAGTACACGGGCGCGTGCGGCAGGTTGGTCTGCAGCGGCATCCAGCTCTCGCCAGCGTCGAACGACACGTAGATCGCGTTCTCGGTGCCGAGATAGAGCAGGCCCTGCTTGACCGGGTCTTCCTTGATGCTGTGCGCGTAGCTCAGCATGCTCTTCGGGATGCCGTTCACGATCGGCTTCCACGTCTTGCCGTAGTCGGTGGTCTTATACGCGTACGGATCGCGGTTGTTCACCTGGTGGAAGTCGAACACGACGTAGGCCGAGCCGGCGTTGTAGCGCGAGGGCTCGACGGTGTACACCGTCCCCAGTTCGGGCAGGTTCGGGATGTTCTTCGTGACGTTCGTCCAGGTCTTCCCGCCGTCGCGCGTCACCTGCACCTGGCCGTCGTTCGTGCCGGCCCAGATGAGGCCCTTCTCGACGCGCGACTCGGCGATCGCCATGACGACCGGGAAGTACTCGACGCCGATGTTGTCGGGTGTGAGGCCGCCGGAGATCTGCTGCTTGCTCTTGTCGTTGAGCGTGAGGTCAGGGCTGATGATCTGCCAGCTCTCGCCGCCGTTGGTCGTCGTGTGCAGGAACTGGCTCCCGGCGTAGAGCGTGTTGCGATCGTGCGGCGAGATGGCGAACGGCATCGTCCAGTTGAAGCGGTACTTCACGTCGGCGGCCGGCCAGCCCAGCGGACTGTCGGGCCAGATCTCGACGTTGCGCGCAAGGCCCGTCTTCACGTCGTAGCGCTCGACGATGCCGCCGACGCTGCCGGAGCCGGACGCCGTGGACCAGACGATGGTCGGGTCGACCGGATCGGGCGTCGCGAACCCGCTCTCGCCGCCCGCCACCCCGTGCCACAGGCTGCGCGGGATGCCGCCGCCGAACCCGCCGAAGCCGCCGAGGCGGCTGTTGCTCGGACCGCGGTACGACGGGCCGTCCTGACGATTGCCCAGCACCCAGTACGGAATCTGGTTGTCGACCGTGACGTGGTACATCTGTGCGATCGGCAACTGGATGCGGTTCCACGTGCGCCCGCCGTTGGCCGAGAGCGACACGCCGCCGTCATTGGCCACGATCATGCGATTGGCGTTGGCCGGGTCGATCCACATGTTGTGGTTGTCGCCGCCCGGACTCGCCCGTCCGGTCCGCAGCGACGCGGTGCGGCCGCCGTCGAGCGAGACGGCGAAGGAGGCGGTCAGGAAGTACGTCTCGTTCTCGTCTCCGGGCGAGACCGCCACGTGGAAGTAGTAGTGGGTGCGCCCGCCGAGGGTGCGGTCGTAGCTCACCAGCTCCCAGCTCTCGCCGCCGTCGTCCGAGCGCCACAGCTTGCCGCGATCGGTTTCCTGCCCCTTCCACGGGATGCCCTCGCCGGTTTCGATGAGCGCGTACACGCGATTCGAATTCGACGGCGCGATCGCCAGCGCGATCTTGCCGATCTGGCGCGCGGGCAGCCCGCGGCCCGTCAGCTTCGTCCACGTCAGCCCGCCGTCCTTCGATCGGTAGAGCGCGCTCGACGGCCCCCCGCTCTCGCGGCCCCACGTCTTGATGTCGAACTGCCACATGCCCGCGAAGAGGATCCGCGGGTTGTTCGCATCCATCGCGATGTCGGAGCAGCCGCTGTTCTCGTCGACGAACAGCACGCGATTCCACGTCTTGCCGCCGTCGGCCGTGCGGAACACGCCGCGATCCGGCGACGGCCCGTAGGCGTGCCCGATCGAGCACGCGAGGACGATGTCGGGGTTGCGCGGGTCGATCACGATGCGGCCGATGCGGCCGGTCCTGTCGAGGCCCACGCGCGTCCACGTCCGACCGGCGTCGGTCGACTGGTAGATCCCTTCTCCGATCGAGATGTGGCTCCGAATGCACTGCTCGCCGGTGCCCGCCCACACCACGTTCGGATCGGAGGGCGCGACGGCCAGCGCGCCGATCGACTGCACGGGCTGATCGTCGAAGATCGGCTCCCAGTATGTGCCGCCGTCAGTGGTCTTCCAGATGCCGCCCGACGCGGCGCCCGCGTAGTAGGTGTTCGGATCGCCGGGCACCCCGACGACCGACGTCACGCGGTTGCCGACGGGGCCGATGTAGCGCCAGCGGAGGTGGCCGAGGGCCTCCGCGGTCAACGGCGACGGCTGCTGGGCCTGCCCGGCGGGCAGGGACGCGAGCACGATCGCCAGGACGGCGAAAACGAGTGTGCGGATCGTGGGTTTCGCGGCGCGCATGATGACATCCTCCACGCGAAACGGACTGTCTGGAACGAGCAGGGCTGTCGAAGCCCGAGGTGGGCCGATTATATGCCACCCTGAGCTAGAATCGTGCCGCCATGAACCTGCTCTACTACGGCGACAATCTCGACGTCTTGCGGCGACATCTTGACGATGAGTCGGTCGATCTCGTCTACCTCGATCCGCCATTCAACTCGAACGCCAGCTATGACGTGCTGTTCGCCGAACGCGACGGAAGGCACGCGGCTTCGCAGATCAAAGCGTTCGAGGACACGTGGCGTTGGGACGAAAGCGCCGCCCGCGCTTGCGCCGAGATGATCGAGGCTGGCGAGAGGGTGTCGGAGGGGATGCAGGCGTTCCGCACGTTCCTCGGCGACAGCGACATGATGGCCTACCTCGCCATGATGGCGCCGCGGCTCGTGGAGCTGCGGCGCGTGTTGAAGCCTACTGGCAGCATCTATCTACACTGCGATCCGACGGCGAGCCACTACCTGAAGATGCTCATGGACGCCATCTTTGGACCGCAGCACTTGCGGAGTGAGATTGTCTGGAAGCGGACGAACGCCCGGAGCACCCCGCACCAGTGGCCGCGGATTCATGACGTCCTGCTCTTCTACACGCGGAGCGATCATTTTTGCTTCCAGTCTCTGAAGGTTCCCGCAGACAAGGCGAAGCTGCCGCACACGCTCATCACGACTGCCGATGGCCGAAAATACCAGACCTACGAACTCACCGCACCCGGAGCAACGCGAGAAGGGGAAAGCGGCAAACCCTGGCGGGGATGTGATCCGAACGTCTACGGTCGGCACTGGGCGAACAGCCACGGTGTGATGAACGAATGGGATCAGCAGGGCCTGATCCACTGGCCAAAGGACGGCGGATTCCCGCGGCGGCGCGCGGCCGAACCGTTCGACTCTGAGTCCAGAACGGTCACGGTCGGGGACGTATGGACGGACATCGATCGGATCAACCAAGCCGCGAAGGAACGTCTGGGGTATCCGACGCAGAAGCCCGAAGCCCTGATGGACCGGATCATCACGGCCAGCACCCGCGAGGGTGATACCGTGCTGGACCCATTTTGTGGGTGCGGCACAACCATTGCCGCTGCGCAAAGGCTCAAGCGCCGCTGGATCGGCATCGACATCACGAGCCTCGCGATCGGTCTGATCCGAAACCGCCTCGCCGAC
This sequence comes from uncultured Vicinamibacterales bacterium, assembly GCA_964359235.1. GTDB lineage: Bacteria > Acidobacteriota > Vicinamibacteria > Vicinamibacterales > JAHECP01 > CAYHSN01. The sequence continues at coordinate 11,141 of CAYHSN010000029.1, forward strand.
TCGTTCGGGTCGGAGGCCCAGTACGAAGTTATCGGCGAGCCGGTATCCCTTCCCGATGCGGCGAAACTCGCCCACGATGACCCGTACCAGTTCCAGTGGTGGGCGCTCGGCCTTGTCGGCGCCAGGCCTGTCGATCAGAAGAAGGGCGCCGACAAGGGCATCGACGGTCGGATCTACTTCCATGAGGGCGGGGAAGAGAAGACGAAGCAGATTGTCCTGTCCGTGAAGGCCGGGCACGTCACCGTCGCCCACGTTCGGGATCTGCGGGGCGTCGTCGATCGAGAGAAGGCCGAAATCGGCGTCCTGTTGTGCATGGAAGAAGCAACCGCGCCGATGCGGAAGGAAGCGGCGAGCGCGGGGTTTTACACGTCGCCGTGGGGACGGCATCCTCGGCTCCAGATCCTCACCATTGAGGATGTGTTGACCGGGAAGACGATCAGCCGGCCGCCGGCGCAGACGAGCGTCACGTTCAAGCGGGCGCCCAAGGCCGTCCCGAAAGTCCGCGAGCGTCAGGAGCGCATGCCAGGCCTGGACGGATCGGAGGACGAGCCGTTCTGAGCGCAGATTCTGAAAGCCGGGCTTGCACGGCGAACCGGGGCGACCCAAGCTCCCGCCCGGTTTGACAGAGCCTTGGGTGCCCGTACGAAATTCGACCGATTCGTACACTTTCTTGCCGTGCAAGCACGGCTAGCGCGGATGAGCCATGTGTCTTGGTTGCGGCTCAGCCGCGCTGTGCACTCCGCTATCTCCGCGGTGTTGCTCCCGCATCTCCACCCTCCAGGAACCGGCGGATCTCTTCTTCCTGACGGAACTCCTCCGGAGACTTCGGGTTCAGGCTCCGCATCTCGTCCAGCTCCTCAGGCGTCAGCTTCGGCAGGTGTCGCATGAAGCGCACGAGCATCCACGTATCGTGCGCGCCTTCCTCGGCTCCCGTCCCGAAGGCCGGCATGGTGGCTTCGGATACATGTTGCGCCCGAAGTCGGTGTCGCCGCTCCCATCGTTGGCGTGGCAGACGGCGCAATGGTCGGCGAAATGGCGCATCCCGTCGACGACGAAGTCGTCGGTCAGCGGCAGGGGGTTCGCTGCCGATCTGGCGTGCGCGGGAATGGCGAGCCGTCGCACGTGGCGCGCGACGAAAGCCTCGATCGCCAGGGGTTCGGCCTTCGCGCTGAATCCCCGATTGAGGGCAGCGATGGCCAACCCGACCGTCGACACGGCGGCGATTGTGACCAGCGCGAGAATTCCCTTCGTTGTTCGCGTCACGAATCGAGACCCTCTCGATTTCGAGTTCTGCTCCTGGTCACAAGATCACCCGCGCGACGGCCTGAATGGCTTTGAGTCCCTCGCCGAAGCGCGCCATCGCCTCGCGGTTCCGCTCGAGCTCTCCATACGGGAGGAAGCGAACGTGGAGGTCGGCGATCCCGCGGAACGCGGGACGGCTGACCTGCGCACGTACCTCGTCCTCGCGGTCGTCTGGCGCCACGAGAAACAACCCGCGCGTGGCCGACCCCGGCGCGCCATGCGCCAGATCGAGCAGCCGGACGATGCCGGAGTAGATGCTCGTCGTGTGTTCGACCTCGAAGCCGGCCGCCACTTGTCCGACTTTGTCGAGCCACAGGACGTCGATCAATCGAATGGCGTCGGCACCAGGCGCGTGTGCGAGGACCGCGGGTAGTTCCTCGAGACAGCCATCGCCGAGCCGTCCGTCGCCACACGGCCGCGCGCGGTCGTTGGCCGCCACGTGCACGTGGAAGCCGAGCGCCACGCCGAGATCACGGAGCCACCGCTGGATTTCGGTATGCGTGCGGTCTCCCGCACGACCCGTCTCCAACGACTTGCGCGCCTTCGCATCGTCCCTGACCTTCGCCAGGTCGGCCTCCCAGGCCAGCCGCGCCACGTCGTCACCGTCGCGCGGGGGCGCGGCGTAACGTCCGCTTCCGATGTCGAAGAGAAGTCCGGCCACGGCGCCGAGATCGTTCGAAAGCACGTCGCGATGCGCCGTGTTGAGCTGCAAGATGCCCGTCCGCATCGCGAGGTACTCGTTCCAGCGTCCGAGTTTCACCTTCGCACCCGTCAGCTCGTTGTAGCCCTTCACGATGGCGGTGTTGAACGGCGGCGCTAAGGTTGGATGAAGGAAATACAGCAGGTTGGCCGCGGCCGGTCCCAGGCCCTTGATCCGGCGTTCGTCGAGATCGTGAATGGCCAGGAGGAGGTCGTTTTCCTCAGAACAGCAGGCGCAGACGTCGAGGAAGCGGCCAAACGCGAGTTGGTTCTCTCGAGACTCGTAGATGTCGGGAATTCGCAGCTTCGGCTTCCAGAGAAACGCGTGATCGGCGCCCTTGAAGATCTGTCGCTGCTCCGCGATTGACCCGACCACGGTTTCGAGCGACGAGCCCTTGTAGGTGTTACCGAAGCTTCCCTCTTCGATCTCCTTCACGACCTGCCCGAGGCCGCGCCGGATTGAGCGGAAGTTCTTGAGCCGCTCTTCCCACAGGAACCAGCTCCGGTACGTTCCCCCGTTGTCGTCCTTCCACCGGGTGATGAGCGTACGGAGCCGGTCGTTCGCCACGTGGTCTCCACCTCTGAGGTTGTTCAGGAAGTCTAAGCAAGACGTTCGGTTTTGCGCAAGCGTCCAGGGGCAGCCGGTCTGGTCGAACGTGGTCCCGTCCTGATATGCTACAGTTCTCCCACAGCAACACGCAGGTGCAACTGCTTGGACGCGATGGCCGCGCGGCGTACGTGACGTCCGAGTACTCGATCAAGGCGAAGGCCGGGGAACGCGAGATCGACGGCCGGGGTCTCGAGACGCTCGTGCTGATCAAGAGTGACG
>CAYHSN010000030.1:0-1648 GCA_964359235.1 uncultured Vicinamibacterales bacterium
TCAATCCCTCAATCTGCAATCTCCAAATCTGCAATGTACTATCATCGTCCCAGCTCCTTCGCAATCCGCTCGGCCGCCGCGCGCGGATCGGGGGCCGCGATAATTGGCCGGCCCACGACGATGTAGTCGGCGCCGGCGGCCACGGCTTCGGCTGGACTGAGCGTGCGCTGCTGATCGTCCCCGCCCGACGTGGAGGCGCCGCCGCCGCGGATGCCCGGCGTCACGATCGCGAACCCCGGACCGCAGGTCGCGCGGATGAGCGAGGTTTCCTGCGGCGACGCCACGACGCCATCGAGACCTGCGCGCTGGACGAGCCGGGCGAGCTCCGCCACCTGCTCGCGCGCCGTGCGCCCGATCACGCCGATCTCAGCGAGCGTCTCGCTCGTCAGGCTCGTGAGCACCGTGACGGCAATCACGATCGGGGGCGGCGTCCCGCGCGTCGCGGCCGCGTGCTCGGCCGCCGCCTTCGCGGCCCGCATCATGGCCGTGCCGCCGCTGGCGTGCACGTTCAGCATCCACACGCCGAGCGAAGCGGCCGAGGCCACGGCGCCGGCGACCGTGTTCGGAATGTCGTGAAACTTGAGATCGAGGAAGACGCGGTGGCCTTCGTCGACGAGCGCTCGCACGAAATCGGGGCCCTCGGCGGTGAAGAGCTGGCTGCCGACCTTGAAGCCGCCCGCCACGCCGGCGAGCATCGACGCCAGCTCGCGGGCACGCGCCGCGCGGTCCACGTCGAGGGCGACCAGAAGAGGGTTCACGCGCGCTCCTTCGTCGTCGTGTCGATCGTGCCGACGAGATCCGTCCAGCGCGCGACCGCGTGGCGCGTCAGGTAGTCCTCGATGCCGCCGAGGAGTTTCGGCCAGATGAACGGATCCACGAAGTTCGCCGTCCCCACCTGCACCGCCGAGGCGCCGGCGATGGCGAATTCGAGCGCGTCTTCGGCGCGCGCGATCCCGCCCATGCCGATGATCGGCAGACGCACCGTCTGCCGGCACTCGTACACCATCCGCACCGCGATCGGCCGGATCGCCGGACCGCTCAGGCCGCCGACGACATTCGACAGTTTCGGCCGTCGCGTCTCGATGTCGATCGCCATCGCGAGGAACGTGTTCACGAGCGACACTGCGTCGGCGCCGGCCTCCTCTGCCGCGCGCGCGAACGAGGCGACGTCGGTCACGTTCGGCGTCAGCTTGGGAATGACGGGGAGGCGCGTCACCTTCCGCACGGCGCTCACGACCTGGGAGGTGCCCGTCAGGCTGCAGCCGAACTGGATCCCGCCCGCCTTGATGTTCGGGCACGAGATGTTCAGCTCGAGCGCGGCCACACCCTCGGCGTCCGACAGGATGCGCGCCAGCTCGACGTACTCCTCGAGCGTCGATCCGCAGATATTGACGATGACGACCGCGCGCCGCGCGCGGAGCTCGGGCAGCTTCTCGCGCACGAACCGGTGGACCCCGATGCCCTGCAGACCGATCGCGTTCAACATGCCCGAGGGTGTTTCGACGATGCGCGGCGGCGGGTGGCCTTCGCGCTCGGCGAGAAAGAGCCCCTTGACCGCAATCGCGCCCAGCGCCGACAGATCGACGACCTCGGCGTACTCGACGCCGTAGCCGAAGCACCCGCTCGCGGCAATCAGCGGGTTTTTCAG
>CAYHSN010000030.1:1748-7624 GCA_964359235.1 uncultured Vicinamibacterales bacterium
TCCCACACGATCTCCCCCGCCTCGAAGATTGGTCCCTCGATACACGATCGCACGTAGTGCGGCGGATCCCCGCCGCGCCGGACCTTGACGACGCAACTGTAGCAGCCCCCGAGGCCGCAGCCCATCACCTGCTCGAGCGAGACCTCGGCCCGCCGGCCGTGGCGCGCCGCGAGATCCGCGACGGCGCGCATCATGGCGGTCGGGCCGCACGCGTAGAGGGCGAGCGGCGCGGCGCCCTGATGCGACGTGAGCGCCTGGCCGAGTGGTTCGGTGACAAAGCCGTGATGACCGCGGCTGCCGTCCTCGGTTGCGAGCACGAGGTGCGCGCCGAGGCGCTCGAAGATATCGAGAAAGAACAGATCCTGCTGCCGCCGGCCCCCGTAGAAGAGCGTCGTCTCGACTCGGCGCGCCTGAAGCGCGGCCGCCAGCGTCGCGAACGGCGCCAGGCCGACGCCGCCGGCCACCATCCACGCGGCGTCGGGTGGATCGACGACGGTGAATGACCGGCCGAGCGGACCGAGGCACGGGATGCGCCGTCCGGGCTCGGCCTCATAGACGAGCGTCGTGCCGACGCCGACCTTCTTGTTGAGGATCGAGATGCCCGTGGGCGCGCCGTCGCGGCCGCGCAGGATCTCGAAGATCGAAAACGGGCGGCGCAGCAGCGGATCCGTGCCGGGCGCCGGCTTGACCATCACGAATTGCCCCGGCTGCGCGCGTGCGGCGATCGCCGGCGCGTCGAGCGCGACGACGTTGTAGTCGCGCGACAGGCGCGTGTTGGTGATGACTCCGGCGTCGACGTCGACCGGCATGACGGCGCCTCAGTATAACGCACGGTCCGCGCGAGCGACGCGCGCGCGGGGCGGTATGATAGAGCGCCGATGCGTTACCTGCGGATGCTCACCAACTCGGTGCTGGGCGGCGTGCTGGGCGCGGCCTACGTGACGATCCTCGTCCTGCAGCTCAATCCGCAGGTGCCGCTCGTCGCGCCCGGGGTGTGGCGCTGGTTCGTCACGCTGCTCGTCTTCTACGGCGTGCACCTCACCCTCTTCTTCTACGCGCTCATCGTCGTGCGCGAGCTGCTGGGCATCGGCCCGCTCTCGCCCGGCTGGCTGAGCGTGCGCGTGCTCGCGTGGCTGAGCGCGTTCTCGTCGGCCGCCGCCGCGCTCCTCATGTGGATCAACGTGCGGGGCCTCGCGATCGAACTCGACGCCGTCAGCGTCCGCCGCATGACGCTCGGCGCCGTCGCGACGACGGCCGCGGCCGTGGTGCTCGTCGGTATCGCCGTCGTGCGCTACTCGTTCGGGCGCCGCGGCAGCCAGGTGAGCGCCGGGCTGCTGGCGATCACCGTTGCGGGCTCGCTGTCGCTGCCGCTGGCGGCGCGCGGTCTCGGCACCCAACCGCCGCTCGGCGCGCGGTCGCTGACCGTCGTGCGCGCGCCGGCCGAGGCGCCGCCCGGCGGGCCGCGCGTCAGGCTGATCCTGCTCGACGGCGCGTCGCTCGACTACGTGTGGTCGCGCGTGCTCGAAGGCCAGTTCCCGAACATCGGCCGGATTCTCGACGCGGGCGCCGCCGTCGATCTCGCGACGCTCAGGCCCACGCAGGCCGAGCCGGTATGGGCCGCCGTGGCGACGGGAAAGTATCCGCCCAAGAACGGCGTGCGATCGGCGGCGACCTATCGCGTCGAAGCCGGCGGCCTGCCGATCGATCTGTTGCCCGACCGTTGCTACGCGTTCGGCCTCGTGCAGTTCGGGCTCGTCCAGAGCAAGGTCCGCACGAGCGCCGACTGGCGGGCGCGGCCGCTGTGGGACATCATCGGCGGCTACGGGCTGCCGGTTGGCGTCGTGCGCTGGCCGGTCACGTATCCCGCGCAGCCGGTCCGCGGCTTCCTCGTGACCGATCGCTTCCACATGGTGGCCGACTCGCCGTTCCCCGCCGACGTCGGCCTGGCGCTGTATCCGCCCGACATCCTCCCGGCCGCGCGCCAGGCGTTCGCCGAGGCGACCGGCGGTGGGCGCGGCATCGTTCCCGGCGGCGCCCCCGAAGCCACGCTGGCCGAGGAGACGCCCGGCGCGAGCGCCGAGCGGCTCGATCGGATGTACGGCCGCGTCGCGGACGACGCGCGCGGGCTCATCGATGCGCGATTCCTCGCGGTGCGCTATCAGGGACTCGACACGGTCGGCCACTCGTATCTGCGGTATGCCGAGCCGCGGTCCTTCGGCGACGTGACCGACGCCGAGCGCCGGCAGTACGGGCAGGTGCTGGATCGCTACTACACGTTCATCGACGGCGAGATCGGCCGGGCGATCGCCTCGCTCGGGCCGGACGATTTGCTGCTCGTCGTGTCGGGCTTCGGGATGCAGCCGGTCAGCCCCGGCAAGCGGCTCCTCGCGCGCCTCGTCCGCGAGCCCGACCTGAGCGGCACCCACGAGGAAGCGCCCGACGGGTTCCTGCTCGCCTACGGGCCGCACGTCGGCAAAGGGCGCCCGACGCGGGGATCGCTGGCCGACGTGGCGCCGACCGTGCTCTATTACCTCGGGCTCCCGGTGGGCCGCGACATGGACGGCTTCGCGCGCACCGATCTCTTCTCGCGCCGGTTCACGGCCGGCCATCCGATCACCTTCATCCCGTCGCACGATCGGTGATAGAATTCCCCCGCGCTCTTTAAGCGCGGCCCCGTGAGGCCGACAAGAGGTACCGTGCACCAACCGTTCCTCCCTCGGCGAATCCCCAACCAGTTCGGTCTGTTGTTCTCCGACGCCCGGCCCCCGGGCCCCGGCCTCCGGCCTCCGGTTTTCGAGAGGAGAACTTGATGCCGCTCGTCATGGACGCGGACCGCATCAGCCGGACGCTGATGCGCATCGCGCACGAGATTCTGGAGCGCAACCGCGGCGTCGAGGAGTTGGCGTTTGTCGGCATCCGCACGCGCGGCGTCCCGCTTGCCAAGCGCCTGGCCGCGAAGATCGCCGAGATCGGCGCGCACCCGATTCCGGTCGGCGCGCTCGACATCACGCTGTACCGCGACGACCTGATGCGGCACGCCGTGGGGCCCCAGCCGCTCGTGCGCAGCACGGAGATTCCGTTCTCGATCGACGACAAGAAGATCCTGCTCGTCGACGACGTGCTGTACACGGGGCGGACGATCCGGGCCGCGCTGGACGCGTTGATTGACTTCGGGCGTCCGCAGTCGATTCAGCTCGTCGTGCTCGTGGATCGCGGGCACCGCGAGCTGCCGATCAAGGCCGACTACGTGGGCAAGAACCTGCCCACCTCGCGGCAGCAGAGCGTGCAGGCGCGGCTCGTCGAGACCGACGGCCGCGACGAAGTCGTGGTCGAGGACAGCGAGAGGGGGTCATGAGAGTCGACACGGCGGTGCATCGGCCCGGCCACGAAGGCGATCGGGGCGGCGCGGGGCATCCGGCGGCCGGCCTGCACATGAAGGACCTGCTTGGAATCGCCGACCTGACGTCCGAGGAGATCCTGCTCGTCCTCGAGACGGCCGACGCGATGAAGGAGATCGGCACGCGGCCGATCAAGAAGGTCCCGACGCTGCGCGGGAAGACCGTCGTCAATCTGTTCTTCGAGCCGAGCACGCGCACGCGGACGTCGTTCGAAATCGCGGAAAAGCGCCTGAGCGCGGACACCTTGAATATCGCGGCGTCGACCTCCAGCGTGACGAAAGGCGAGACGCTCGTCGACACGGCGCTCACCCTCGAGGCGATGGCGCCTGACATGATCGTGATGCGGCACTCCGCGTCGGGCGCGTGCCACCTGCTCTCGCGGATTTGCCGCTCGCGCATCATCAACGCGGGCGACGGCATGCACGAGCACCCGACGCAGGCGCTGCTCGACGCCTACACGATCCGCGAGCACAAGGGCCGCATCGGCGGCCTGAAGGTGGCGATCATCGGAGACTTGCTGCACAGCCGCGTGCTCCGATCGAACCTGCTGCTGCTCGGCAAGCTCGGCGCCGACGTGTGGGTCTCGGGGCCGGCGACCCTCGTGCCGCCGGGCATCGAGCGTTTCGGCGCGCGCGCCACCTGGTCGATCGACGAGGCCGTCGAGGGCGCCGACGTCGTGATGATGCTGCGCATCCAGCAGGAGCGGATGCGCGGGCACTTCTTCCCGTCGCTGCGCGAGTACTTCACGCTCTTCGGCCTCACGGCCGCGCGCGTGACGCGCGCGAAGCCGGATGTCATCATCATGCATCCCGGTCCGATGAACCGCGGCGTCGAGATCGCGTCGGAGGTGGCCGACGGGCCGTACGCCGTCATTCTCGAGCAGGTCGCCAACGGCGTGGCGATTCGCATGGCGGTGCTGTACCTGCTCGCCGGAGGTGTCACGGAGGAAACGGCCAGTTGAGGCCGGAGGCCGGGACCCGGAGGCCCAGAGCTGGAGGCCGGCGGGCGCCACGGCAACCACCTACTGGCTGCCGGTTACTGGCGCGCGGCGGACCTGAGGGTCCGCCTCTACCGCGCACGTGATGACGACTCGTCTCGTTACTCGTTACTCGTTACTTACTCGTTCCTCGTTCCTCGTTACTGTGATGAAGGTACTCTTGAAAGGCGGCCGCGTCGTCGATCCCGCGAACGGCGTCGACGGGGCCGCCGACGTACTGATCGACGGCGCCACCGTCGCGCGTGTCGGTCGCGATCTGCCCTCTGACGGCGCGCGCATCATCGACGTGCCGCCGGGTTGGATTGTGTGTCCTGGCTTCATCGACATGCACGTGCACCTGCGTGAGCCCGGACAGGAGCACAAGGAAACGGTCGCCACAGGTGTCGCCGCGGCCGTGGCCGGCGGCTTTACGGCCGTGGCCTGCATGCCGAACACGAACCCCGTCAACGACAACGCCGGCGTCACCGAGTTCATCCTGAACAAGGCCGGCGAAGCGGGCCTGGCGCGCGTGTACCCCATCGGCGCGGTGTCACGTGGCTCGCGGGGCGAGCAGCTCGCCGATCTCGGCGAGTTGCGCGCGGCGGGGTGCGTGGCGGTCACCGACGATGGACGGCCTGTGACGACCGCGCTCCTGATGCGGCGCGCGCTGGAGTACGCCGGCATGTTCAACATGCCGGTCATCGATCACTGCGAAGAGCCGACGCTCAAGGGCGACGGCGTCGCGCACGAAGGCTTCCACGCCTCGTCGCTCGGCCTGCGCGGCATTCCGGCGGCGGCCGAAGAGATCATGGTCGAGCGTGACGTCACGCTCGCGGGCCTCACCGGGTCCGCCGTCCACATCGCGCACATGAGCGTGCGCGGGTCGCTGCGCGCCGTGCGCGCGGGGAAGGACCGCGCCGTCCGCGTGACGTGCGAGGTCACGCCGCATCACTTCACGCTCACCGATGAGGCGCTCGCCGGCTACGACACGAACGTCAAGATGAACCCGCCGCTGCGCGAAGTCGCCGATCGCGAGGCGCTGATCCAGGGTCTCGTGGACGGATCGATCGACGCCATCGCGACCGATCACGCGCCGCATCATTACGACGAGAAGAGAGTCGAGTTCGACCTCGCGCCCTTCGGCATCGTCGGCCTCGAGACCGCTGTGGCGCTGGCGCTCGATCGCCTGCTGCACGCGGGAGTGATCTCTCTGTCGCGCCTCGTCGAGCTGATGTCGCTCAACCCGGCGCGCATCCTCGCGGTCAAGGGCGGCACGCTGACACCGGGCGCGCCGGCGGACCTCACGATCCTGGCGCCCGATCACCTGGTGACGGTGGACGCGGCGCGGTTCCGCTCGAAGTCGCGCAACACGCCCTTCGGCGGCTGGACGCTGCGCGGGGGCGTGGCGGCGACGATCGTCGGGGGGCGGGCGGTGTACGTGAACGAAGACGTGGCCGAGGCAGGCCGCTTCGGCGCGATGCAGGTCAAGACGGCGGCTTCGG
>CAYHSN010000030.1:7724-11310 GCA_964359235.1 uncultured Vicinamibacterales bacterium
CGTGACGCGGCGAGACGAAATCCAGCAGCAGGCGCTTCGCAACCTGCAGGAGTTCGAGGTGCTCATGCTCGGCGGGCACTTCGACTACGGCAACGGCTATCACGGCCGGGTGTACCTGAACCCGCACCAGCTCTTCCGCCAGCCGTCCACGATCTGGCGATTCGCTCAGGATCTGCTGGATCTGTTGCCGTCCGACCTGCTGGGGCAGACCGACATCGTCGCGGGCCCGGTGACCGGCGGCGCGCTGCTGGCGCACACGATCGCCGGCCTGCTCGACGGGCGCCGCAGCCTCACGCACCCACCGTGTCTCTTCGCGCCGTTCACGATCGATCCCGCCGAGGGCGGTTTCGTGCTGCGCCGCTTCTACGCGCGTCAGATGTCCGGCAGGAAGGTGCTGCTCGCCGACGACGTGCGGAACACTGGCAAGACGTTCCAGCGGTGCGCGACGCTCGTCGAGACGGCCGGCGGCAGGGTCGTCGGCACCGTGCAGATCTACGACCGGCTCGAAGCGGTCGTCGATCTCGGCGTGCCGAACTTCGCGCTCGCCGGCTACCGCGCGGAGGAGAACTATCCGGCCGGCGACTGTCCGATGTGCAAGGCCGGGCAGTCCATCACCGCGTTCTGATCCCAGCATGCCGGCCGCGTCACTGAAACTCGCGCTGGACCGGCTGTACGCGGGCTTCAACCGCGAGGACTCGGCCGCCGATCCCATCCACATCGTCCGGCGCTACGCCGATCCCGCCGACCGCGAGATCGTCGGGTTCTGCGCGGCCGGGCTCGCGTTCGGTCGCGTGACGAGCATCCTGGCGTCGATCGAGGCGCTTCTCGCGCGCATGGGTCCGAGGCCCGCGGCGTTCGCGCGCGCGTTCGATCCCGCGCGCGACGCGGACGCGTTCGCGCCGCTCGTGCATCGCTGGACGCGGGGAAGAGACTTCGCCGCGCTCGCCTGGATCCTGCGGCGGATGCTGGAGGAGTCGGGCTCGATCGAGGGCTTCTTTCTCGCAGGATTCGATCCACATGCGCCCGACGTCAGCGCTGCGCTCGAGTCGTTCTCCACGCGCGCGCGTCAGATCGATCTTCGGCCGGTGTACGGGCGGCGTGCGCGATCGCCCGGCGTCCACTTCTTCTTTCCTCGTCCCTCGGCCGGCAGCGCCTGCAAACGGCTGAACCTGTTTCTGCGCTGGATGGTGCGGCGTGATGCCGTCGATCTCGGCGTCTGGAGCGGCGTCCCGGCATCCGCGCTCGTCGTGCCGCTCGACACGCACGTCGTGCGCGTGGGCCGCTGTCTGGGCCTGACGCGCTACCGCAGCCCCGGCTGGCGCATGGCGGCCGAGATCACCGCGTCACTGAGGCGGATCGATCCGGACGATCCCGTCCGCTATGATTTCGCGCTGTGTCACCTGGGCATGATGAACGCGTGCGGGTTCGGGAAAGCGCAGGGCGATCGGAACTGCCCGTTGCGTGGATGCTGTAGGCCGAGGGTGAGAAGAAAGTAACGAAGAGCGAGGAACAAGTAACGAGGAACGCCTGTAGGGGCGACCGGTGGGTCGGACCCGTCAGGCCACGAAGGCACGAAGACACGAAGCATTCGATGAAGCATGATGCTGGCCGTCACCTTCGTGCCTTCGCGTCTTCGTGGCCCCTCCGTGGACTCGGCCGCGGCGTGACAGCGACGCCGGGAAGTCTATGCAGGAGCTGCCCGCCTTACTGTCCGCAACACGTCCTCGTATACTGCGACCGTGTCCCGGACCATCCGCTCCGCGCTGAAGTGCTCGCGCACGCGCACGAGGCCCGCCTCGCCCATGCGTCCGCGCAGATCCGGATCGCGCAGCAGCTTCACGATCGCCTCGGCGAGCGCGTGATCGTCGCGCGGCGGCACCAGCAGGCCCGTGACGCCGTCCACCACCGACTCCGGAATGCCGCCCGCCCTCGTCGCCACGACGGCTGTGCCACAGGCCATCGCGTCGAGGATCGACGTGCCGAGCCCTTCGGTCACCGAGCTCATCACGAAGAGATCGAACCCCTTGTGCAGCGACAGCACGTCGGGACGGAAGCCGGTGAGGATGACGTGCTTCTCGAGATGCCGCTCGCGGATCTGGTGGGTGAGCGACTCCCGCAGCTCGCCTTCGCCTGCGATGATGAAGTGGGTGTCGGGCACCTGCCGCAGCACGAGCGCCGCGGCTTCGACGAGGTGCCGCTGGCCCTTGTGCGGCACGAGCGCGGCGACGTTGCCGACGACGGGCGCGTGGTGGGGGAGCCAGAACTCCTGGTGGATGTTGGCGCGCGGCGCCGCCTCGATGTGCGCAAGGTCGATGCCCTCGTGCACCGTCGTGACGAGCTCCGGCGCGACGCCGTCGTGCACGAGCATCGCATTGATCAGGTCCGACGCGCAGATGAACCGATCGACCTGCCGGTACTTCCACCGCGAGAGCGCGTTCTCCTTGAGGTGAAAATCCACGCGGCGCGAGGCGACGAGCGGCGGGCGAGGCTCCGGCGATGCCATCGACAGGGCGAGCGACGCCATGGCCACCGCGTGCGGGTCGTGCGCGTGGATGAGGTCGGGCGTGAGGCGCTTGAGGACGCGCGCGAGCTGCCAGGCCGCGCGCAGATCCATCTCGGTCGTCGGCGCGATCGAAATCAGCTCCAGCCCCTCCCGCGCCCGCTGCCGCAGCTCGCCCTCGGCGTGCGCCACGAGCGCCGCGCGGTGGCCGAGCGCGCGGAGGCCCAGCACGGTCAGGAGCACCTGGTTCTGACCGCCGCGCCAGGTCCGAGCGGTGTCGATGTGCAGCGAGAAGATCACTTGTCGGGACTCGGGACTCGGGACTCGGGACTCGGATGCCGGAGCGCCCAGAGCTTCGCGAGCTTCAGGAACACGTAGTACGAGTTGAGCGCCGACACGATCAGGCCCGCGACGCCGTCGCGGAATCCGGCGCGCAGGACGTAGTTGCGCACGAAGGCGAGCGGCGGGTGCAGCCCGAGCGCCAGCGCGCTCGTGCGCGTGCCGTTCTCCAGCATCTGCTGGGCCGCCAGCGTCGTGTACCGATCCATCGTCATCAGGTGATGCGAGAGGTCGCGGTACGCGTAGTGGAGCAGTTCGTGGCCAAGCGCGCCCGGCGATCCGTCGACGCGCACCGATTCGTGCACGCGGCGCGGCGGCCAGTGGCCATGGCGCCGGTCGTAGAGACGGAGCTGATGGTCCGGGTACCAGTCGGTCGAACGGATCCAGCGGCCGAGGTACCACGTCACGCGTGGGATGCGGTAGCCGTACGCGGACGGTTCTGTCGCGAGCACGTCCTGAATCGCGCGCGCCAGCTCGGGCGTCACACGCTCGTCGGCGTCGAGCGACAGGATCCAGTCGTGCCGGGCAAGCGACGCCGCATGGTTCTTCTGCGCGGCGTAACCCGGCCACTCGCGCACGAAGACCCGATTTGTGTACCGCCGCGCGATCGCGACCGTCTCGTCGGTGCTCCCCGAGTCGACGACGACCACCTCGTCCGCCCAGGCGACCGATTCCAGAGCGGCCGCGATGTTGGCGGCCTCGTTTTTCGTGATGATCGTGACCGACAGCTTCGGCACGAACCGGAGT
>CAYHSN010000030.1:11410-13858 GCA_964359235.1 uncultured Vicinamibacterales bacterium
CAGCGGCGCCTGCTGGATCGCCTCGAAGTCCACGAGTGACTTGTTGTAGTCGATGATCGCGCGAAGCTCCGAGTTACGCGCGAATGACAGGTCCCGCTGGGCCTGGAAGACCTGGAACGTCGTCGACATGCCGACGGCGAACTTCTTCTGCTCGGCCTCGAGCCGCCGCTCGGCGAACTCCCGCGCCTTCTGCGTGACTTCCACGCGCTTCAGGTTCGTCGTCACCTGCCGTCCCAGATCCCGAACGGTCGCCGCGACCTGAAGCTCCAGGTACTTCAGGCCGATCTCCCCCTGCGTCTGCTGCAGGCGCGCGCCGGCCAGTCCGGCGTCGGCGTTGCTGGTGCCGATCGGGTAGCCGATGGAGACACCGAGCGTCCAGCTCGCGTAGTCGTTGGTGAAGACGTCGCCGAGCACCGCGCCGAAGTTGCGCTTGGCCTGGCCGATGACCGGCGGCGGAAACCCGCCCTGGCCGTACAGGAACTGCGTGCCGCCCAGGCCCACCAGGCCATAGTTGAAGCTCACGTCGATGTTGGGCAGCCGCTGATTCTGAAAGAACCGGACGTCGATCCGCGCGTTGTCGAGCTGCTTCTTCGACGTGAGGATGTCGGTCCGGTTCTCGAGCGCGCTCGTGACAGCGACTTCGATGTCGATGGGCTGCGCCTTGATCTCGGGCGCCTCGGTCGGCTCGAAGCTCACGGACCAGAGCGCGGGCTGGTCGGTGTTCATGATGAGCACGCGCAGGCGATCCTCGTTCGTGCGAATCTGATCCTCGGCGACGATGGCCGATTCCTCGTTGCGCGCGACTTCGGCCTCGGCCTCGACGATGTCGAGGGGCGCCATGGTGCCGACCTCGACGCGCGTCCGGTTGTCTTTGAGCTGCTGCCGCGCCAGATCCAGCGACTGCTGCGCGACCTTCAGGTTGGCAATCGCGTAGACGAGGTCCCAGTACGCGCTGCGGACGTTGCGCATCGTGGCCACGATGCTCTGGCGGAGCTGCATGTCGGCCATCGCGCGCAGGTTGTCGGTCGACCACACCTGCCGGCGCGTGCCGTCGATCTGGAAGTCACGAATGAGAGGCTGGACGAACTGGATGTCCAGCCTGGACCGGAGGGTCGGGTTGAAACTGCTGAACGCCGTGGTCTCGCGCCGCGACGCCGTCCACTGCACGTTGTAGCGGCCGCCGCCCCACGGGAGCTGCTGGTTCACTCCCGTCGCATGGCCGAACGATTCGTCCGAGATCGTCGGCGCCGTGCCCGACAGGAAACTGTCGGGCGGGTTGCTGTTGTCGCTGCGCGAGAACGAGGTGAACAGGTTCGGCGTCCACGCCGAGCGCGCCTGCGCGACCGCGAAGTCCTGGATCTGCGGGCTCAGGCGATCCGCCCGGATGCCCAGGTTCGCCTCGAGCGCCATCGCCACGGCTTCATCCACCGTCAGGCGCTTGACCGGTCCCGCCGGCGCCGGCGCCTGTGCCGACTGCCGCGCGGCTCGGGCCACCGTGGCCGCCGCGAGCGACGGCGGTTCGGTCACCTGTCCGGCGGCGAACACGTCGCGGCCGCAGACGAACAGACCGGCCGCCAGGACCAGCGCGCCGCCGCGCGGTGAAATCCTCAGAAATGACTGCATGGCCCGCATTTGACTGTTCTCCCGCTAGCGAGGTTCGATTGGCCGACCGGCTCGTGTCTGCAAGAAGCGAGCGAGGCGCGCCCTTCCTGTGTCATCAGAGGAGTAGACGGAGCGCGTCGCGCCATGGTTTCACGCGGAATGTATACTCCGCTCTGAGGCTGCGCAAGTGACCCAGGATCAGGTCCTCACGTTGTTTCGTGAGTCCGGCGCCCTGCTCGAGGGGCACTTCCGTCTGTCGTCGGGGCTCCACAGCGGCGGGTACCTCCAGTGCGCGCTGGTGCTCCAGTACCCGCAGCACGCCGCAGCGCTCGGCGCGGCGCTCGCGGATCTCACGCGGGACGTGCACGCCACCGCCGTGCTGTCGCCCGCGCTCGGCGGGATCGTCATCGGCCACGAGGTCGCGCGCGGGCTCGGCGTCAAGGCGCTGTTCGCCGAGCGGCAGGAGGGGAAGCTCACGTTGCGGCGCGGCTTCGCGCTCGCGCCGTCCGATCGCGTGCTCGTCGTCGAAGACGTCGTGACGACCGGCGGCTCGACGCGCGAGACAGTAGAGGTGGCGCGCGCGCGCGGGGCCGAGGTGGTGGGCGCCGCGTCGATCATCGATCGCAGCACGGAGCCGGCCAGACTCGACGTGCCACTCGTCGCGCTCGTGCGCTACGCGCTGCCCACCTACGATGCGGGCGCGTGCCCGCTGTGTGCGCAGGGGCTGCCGGTGGCCAAACCGGGATCGAGGACCTGAAGATCGTCGGTGCAAGGTTCGCAGCGCGAGGTGCTGGGTGCGGTGTGCAGCGCCGTGCACCCTGCACCTCGCAACCCTGCACCCAGCAC
>CAYHSN010000031.1:0-13805 GCA_964359235.1 uncultured Vicinamibacterales bacterium
GGTCGAGATTCTCGAGCGGTCCTACACGCTGCTCGTCGAGCGGGCGGGGTTCGATCCGTACGACATCATCCTCGATCCGAACGTGCTCGCCATCGGCACGGGCCTCGAGGAGCACGCGGACTACGCCGTCAACTTCATCGAGGCGACGCGCCTCCTCAAGAAGGCGTGCCCGGGCGTGAAGGTCAGCGGCGGCGTCAGCAATGTGTCGTTCGCGTTCCGCGGCAACGAGGTCGTGCGCGAGGCGATTCACGCGGCGTTCCTCTACCACGCCATCCGCGCCGGCATGGACATGGGCATCGTGAACGCCGGGCAATTGATGGTGTACGAGGACATCCCGGCAGATCTGCTCGAGCGGGTCGAGGACCTCATCTTCAACCGCCGACCCGACGCGACCGAGCGGCTGCTGCAGTTCGCGCAGACGGTGACGGGCGAGGCGAAGAAGAAGGAAGGCGATCTCACGTGGCGTCAGGGCACGGTCGAAGCGCGCCTCACGCACGCGCTCGTCCACGGCATCGTCGATTTCATCGAGCCGGACGTCGAGGAGGCGCGGCAGAAGTCCGCGCGCCCGCTGGATGTCATCGAAGGCCCGCTCATGAACGGCATGAAGGTCGTGGGCGATCTCTTCGGCGCGGGCAAGATGTTCCTGCCGCAGGTCGTCAAGAGCGCGCGCGCGATGAAGACGGCGGTGGCCTACCTGGAGCCGTTCATGGAGGCCGAGCGCCAGACCAGCCGTGCCTCGACAAGCTCGGCACGAACCGCTCGGACCGCAAGCGGTTCGCAGGGCCGGATCGTCCTCGCGACGGTCAAGGGCGACGTCCACGACATCGGCAAGAACATCGTTGGCGTCGTGCTCGGCTGCAACAACTACGACGTCGTAGACCTCGGGGTGATGGCGCCGTGCGATCGGATCCTGCAGACGGCCATCGACCGGAAGGCTGATCTCGTGGGTCTGAGCGGGCTCATCACGCCGTCGCTCGACGAAATGGTGTTTGTGGCGAAGGAGATGGCGCGGCGAGGGTTCACGATGCCGCTCCTCATCGGCGGCGCGACGACCAGCAAGCCGCACACGGCGGTGAAGATCGCACCGGAGTATGGCGGGCCGGTCGTGCACGTGCTCGACGCATCACGCGCGGTGGACGTGGTGTCGAGCCTGCTCAGCGCGAAGCGTCGGCCGGAGTACGCCGCGGCGAACCGCGCGGCGCAGGAGGACCTGCGCGCGAAGTTCGCGGCGAGGGCCGAGCGTGCGCTCGTGCCCTACGAGACGGCGCTGGCGAACCGCCTGCGGATCGACTGGGAGAACCAGGAGGTGCCCGCGCCGTGGTTCATCGGCCGGCGGGTCGCCGAGCCCACGCTCGACGAGCTGGTGAAGTACATCGACTGGACGTTCTTCTTCACGGCCTGGGATCTCAAAGGCCGCTTCCCGGCGATCCTCGATCATCCGCAGTACGGCGAGGCGGCGCGCGAGGTGTACGCGCACGCGCTGACGCTGCTCGGCCGGATCGTGGGCGACACGTCGCTCGTCGCGAAGGGCGTCTACGGCTTCTGGCCCGCCAACGCCGACGGCGACGACATCGTCGTCTTTGGGAATGACGCGCGGAAGCAGGAGCTGGCGCGGTTCCCGATGCTGCGGCAGCAGGAGACGCCCGGCACGGGCATGCCGAACCTGTCACTCGCCGACTTCGTCGCGCCGGTGTCCAGCCGCGTGCCCGACTACGTCGGGTTGTTCGCCGTGACGGCCGGCATCGGCGCCGACGAACTCGCGAAACGATTCGAGCGTGAGCACGACGACTACCACGCGATCATGGTCAAGGCGCTCGCCGATCGGCTGGCCGAGGCGTTCGCCGAGTACCAGCACGCGCAGGCGCGGCACGACTGGGGCTACGGGCAGAACGAGAACCTGTCGCCCGAGGATCTGATCAAAGAGAAATATCGCGGCATCCGGCCTGCTGTCGGGTACCCCGCGTGTCCGGATCACAGCGAGAAGCGGCGGCTGTTCGAGGTCCTCGGCGCGCCGATGATCGGCATGGACCTGACCGAGACGTGCGCCATGACGCCCGCGGCGTCGGTGAGCGGGATGTACTTCTCGCCGCCGCAGGCGCGCTATTTCACCGTGGGGCGCGTGGGGCGCGATCAGATCGAGCACTACGCGACGCGCAAGGGCGTGAGCGTCGAGGAAGCCGAGCGCTGGCTCGCGCCGAATCTGGGGTACGAGCCGGCGCTCGTTGCGAAGTCGACGTAGGGTCCGCCTTCAGGCGGACCTTGTCTGGTCCGGCTAAAAGCCGGACCCTACGCCTGTCCAAAGCCACCCTGCGCCTTAGTCGCGCTCATGCAGCTCGTCCCGCGTCCACTTTCGCGCGCCGCTTCCGCTCTTCGCTCGACCGGATCGCCTGATGAGCGACGCCACGGCGCGAGCGCGCTCGTCCGCGTCACCAACCCAGGTCTTCAGGTACTCCCGCAGGACGGCATTGACTGACGTGTCGAGCTGCGCGGCTCGCACCCGCGCGCGTCGCAGCAGATCGGCGTCGACGGCGATGGTGAGGTTGGCCATGGGCTATACTGAAAGGATGCCTTCGCCCGTCCGGACCCCGCAGGGCGTCGCCAACCCGCTCAGGCGCAACGTCGCCATCATCGCGCACGTCGATCACGGCAAGACGACGCTCGTGGACGGGTTGCTGTATCAGAGCGGCACCTTCCGCGCCAACGAGCGGGTGGCCGAGCGCGCCATGGACAGCTTGGACCTCGAGCGCGAGCGCGGCATCACGATCCTCGCGAAGAACACCGCGGTCCACTACGGCGACCTCCTCATCAATATCGTCGATACGCCGGGCCACGCTGATTTCGGCGGCGAGGTCGAGCGCACGTTGTCGATGGTGGACGGCGTCATGCTGCTCGTCGATGCCTCCGAAGGTCCCCTCCCGCAGACGCGCTTCGTCCTGCGGAAGGCGCTCGAGCGCCGGCTGCCGCCCATCGTCGTGGTGAACAAGATCGATCGCGCGGACGCGCGGCCCCAGGAAGTGCTCAACGAGATCTACGACCTCTTCATCGACCTCGACGCCACGGAGGAGCAGCTCGACTTTCCGGTGCTCTACACGAACGCCAAGGCCGGCACAGCGAGCACGAATCCGGCGATCGCGGGCACCGATCTCCGGCCGCTTTTCGATGCCATCGCGGCGCACGTGCCGCCGCCGCGCGGCAACCCCGACGCGCCCCTGCAGATTCTCGTGGCCAATCTGGATTCGAGCGACTACCTCGGACGCATCGCGGTCGGACGGGTGTTCAACGGACGCGTCCGGCTTGGCGACCCAATCGCCGTCTGCAAACTCGACTCGCAGGCGATCGAGACGCGCGTGACGAAGCTCCTCGCGTTCGATGGACTCAAGCGCGTGGACATCCAGGAGGCCGCCGCCGGCGACATCGTCTGTCTGGCCGGCATCGAGGACATCATGATCGGCGAGACGATCGCCGACCCGGAACAGCGGATCCCGATCCCGACCATCGCGGTGGACGAACCCACCGTCTCGACGATCTTCGGCGTCAACACCTCGCCCATGGCCGGGCGCGAGGGGCAGTACGTCACGTCGCGCAACCTGCGGGACCGGCTCGCGAAGGAGCTGGTCGGCAACGTCTCGATCCGCGTCGAGGACACCGATTCGCCGGAGCAGGTGAAGGTCGTCGGGCGCGGCGAGCTGCAGCTCTCGATCCTCATCGAGATGATGCGGCGCGAAGGCTTCGAGCTGCAGGTCTCACGGCCGGACATCGTCACCAAGGTGATCGACGGTGAGACGGTCGAACCGGTGGAGGAGCTGATCATCGACGTGCCGGAGGAGTTCCAGGGCGTGGTGATCGCGCAGCTCGGCACGCGACGCGGCATCATGACGAAGATGGTCAACCACGGCAGCGGACGCGTGCGCCTCGAGTTCCGCATTCCCACGCGCGGGCTGATCGGGTTCAGATCGCAGTTCCTCACCGACACGAAGGGCACCGGCATCATGAACCACCTGTTCGCCGGATGGGAGCCGTGGCACGGCGCGATTCCGGCGCGGGCGACCGGTGCGCTCGTGGCCGATCGCCAGGGTCCGACCACCGCTTACGCGATCTACAACCTGCAGGAGCGCGGCAAGATTTTCGTCGAGCCGGGAACCGAGGTGTACGAAGGCATGATCGTCGGCGAGAACGCGCGCGCGAACGATCTCGACGTCAACGTGACGAAGGAGAAGAAGCAGACCAACATGCGCGCCTCGACCGCGGACGAGGCGATCCGGCTCATTCCGCCGCGCAAGCTCGGCCTCGAGCAGGCCATCGAGTTCATCAACGACGATGAGCTGGTGGAGGTGACGCCGAAGAGCATCCGGCTGCGCAAGCGGGTGCTCGCAGCGAACATGCGCCCGAAGCGGCAGGCGTAGTCGGGGCAGCAAATGTAGTG
Organism: uncultured Vicinamibacterales bacterium; assembly: GCA_964359235.1. Lineage (GTDB taxonomy): Bacteria > Acidobacteriota > Vicinamibacteria > Vicinamibacterales > JAHECP01 > CAYHSN01. Next base: position 4,424 of record CAYHSN010000031.1, read on the forward strand.
TCCGGCTTCCCTGGCCCGAGCCCAGTCGAGGGCAGCCGGACCTGACACGGTCCGCCTAAAGAGCGTGTGAAGAAATCGCCGTAGCGCCGGACTTCAGTCCGGCCTGTCGGGCGCATCTGAAGATGCGCGCTACGTGCCATGCGATTTCTTCACAAGCTCTAAAGGCGGACACTACTTCATCGTGCGATGAGCGTTCCGTCCGGCGAGATGGTCTGGGCGCGCACGGGCAGGTCGCTCATCTTCTCGGGCTCACCGCCCTCGATCGGCACGCGCCACACGAGCTGCTTCCCGTCGGGCGCCAGGACGCTGTACACGACGAACGTCCCGTCGCCGGCGCAGACTGGTTGAACCGACAGGTCGCCCTTCGAACGCTGCACGGGGTTACCGCCATCGATGTCCATCCGCCAGACCTGCGGCGTTCCCGATCGCGTCGACGTGAATGCGACGAAGCGCCCGTCGGGCGTCACGGTGGGCTGGATATCCATGGCCGGATCGACCGTGAGCTGCTTCTGGTTCCCGCCGTCGGCATCCATGATCCAGACGTCCAGGTTCCCGGTGGATCGTGACGATGTTCTGGTGGTTGAGGGCGGCGACCGCGCGGGCCTCGCGCTCGAATCGCTCGCGGCGCTCGGGGTCGGAGGCGACGGTTTTCGGGAACACCTTGAGCGCGACCTTGCGGTGCAGCCGCGTGTCTATGGACGTTCATGACGTCCTTTGAGTACGTCCGCTATTACATGGCGCTGCTGGTGGTCGCGTTCGTCCCAGGCGCCTTTCTCTTCTGGTTCGTGGTCCATCCGTTCGTGCCGTTCTGGCGGCGCGTGGGTTACGGCTGGGCCTATACGCTGGGCTTGACCGTGGTCACCGGCGTCGCCGTCACGCTCTTCGCGATGAGGGACGCGCTGCTCACCGTGGAGTTCGGGACGAGCGCCGTGACGGTTGCTGTCGGCGCGCCGCTCATTGTCTCGTCGTCGGTTCTCCGGCGGAAGTGGGGAAAACACCTGAGGCTGCGAACGTTGTGGGGGCTGCCCGAGCTGGCGCCGGAGCGGCACGAGAGCCGACTGCTCAGCGACGGCATCTACGCGCGGGTCCGGCACCCGCGCTATCTCGAGATGCTCCTCGGCGTCGCCGGCTGGGCGTTCGTGAGCAACTATCTCGCGGCGTACGCCGTGACCGTGTACACGATGGTGATGCTCGCGCTCCTGATTCCGCTCGAGGAGCGCGAGCTGGTGCAGCGCTTCGGGCCGGCGTACGAGGACTACCGCCGCCGCGTGCCCGCCTTGTTGCCCCGCCTCCGGCGCCGCGTCTACTGATCCTGCGCCTGCGCGTGGCGCACGTCGCGCGCCAACACCAAGAAGATGACGCCCTCGGCGATGTTCGTCGCGTGATCGCCGACGCGCTCCAGGTGCCGCGAGATGAGGATCAGATCGAGCGCGGGCTCGATCGTCGCCGGGCTCTGGAGCATGTAGGTGAGCAGCTCCCGGAACACCTGGTCCTTCAATCCGTCGAGGGTGTCGTCCCGTTGCAGCACAGACTGCGCGAGGGGCACGTCGCACCTGACGTAGGCGTCGAGCGCGTCGCGCAGCATGGCCTGCGCGATGTCGGCCATGCGCGGGATGTCGATGAGCGGTTTGACCGGCGGGTGCCGCAGGGACCGCCTCCCCGCCTCGGCGATGTTCACCGCCAGGTCGCCGACCCGCTCGAGATCCGTGTTGATCTTGACCGCCGCGAGGATGCTGCGCAGATCGACCGCCATCGGCTGCCTGAGCGCCAGCAGCTTGAAACAGCGGTCGTCGATCTCTTTGTGCAGCTCGTTGACCGGCTCGTCGCCCCTGAGGACGCCGTCGGCCAGCGCGCCGTCGCGCACGACGATCACGTTCATCGCCGCGCGCAGGCGTTCCTCGGCGAGGCCGCCCATCACGAGCAGGCGCGCCCGAAGCTGCGCCAGCTCCTCCTCGTAGTACCGGACGATGTGCTCGCTCGGTTGGGCAGGCATCGGCTCGACGTTACCCGCGCCGTGTTTCCTGGGCGTTGCGCACCCGTAAACTCCGCGTAAACCTCACCCCCTGGCGCGCACGCGGCGGCCCCTCACACATTTAACTCCAGCGTAACCGATTCGTCGAACCGGCGACACGAGCGTCCCGTACGCTCGGTGACGTTCTGCCCGCGGCGTGACTCTGCGCAGGACGAAACGAGGACAGCGACACTCATGCAGACTTCCACTCGATCGATCGCACGAGCCATCTTCACCGTCATGGTTGCGGCCGGCCTGGGCCTATTCGCCGGGGCCGACGCCCTTGCGCAGGGTTTCTACTACAAGGAACTCCGCAAGGACGACCGCATCTACGTCTTCAACATCGCGGCCGAGGCCGAGCGCTTCGAGAAGTCGGGCGAGCTGGGCCGCGCGCTCACCCGGCCGGGCGCCGGCCCCAACGGCGAGACGGTCGTGGGCGACAGCGAGCGCGCGCTGCAGCTCTTCTTCTTCAAGTACGGCATCTCGGAACCCGTGCCCGAGCCGCCGCAGCCGACGCAGCGCATCGAGTGGCGCGACGGCAAGACGCGCGTCACGACCGACAACGCCTACCTCGAGATGTCGAACCGCGTGCAGGTGCGCTACACGCACGAGCTTCCCGACGAGACCGTGCAGCTCGCGGGCACGGCCGCAAAGGGCGACTCGAGAGGCTCGTTCCGAATCCGCCGGGCGAAGTTCAAGCTCGAGGGCTGGTTCTGGAAGCCGAACAACCTGTCCTACGAGGTCCAGATGAACTGGCCCGCGGCGACCGGATCGAACGTCGGCGCGTTCCTCGAGGACGCCAACATCGGGTGGGACCCGGCCGGCAAGGGCAAGTTCCGCGTGCTCCTCGGGCAGTTCAAGGCGCCCTTCGGCCACCAGGAGCTCACCTCGTCCGGCAGCCAGAGCTTCGTCGACCGCTCCATCGTGTCGAACGAGTACGCGCGCGGCCGTGACACGGGCGTCGCCGTCCAGGGCGTGCTCTTCAGCAACAAGCTCGAGTACCGCGCCGGTGTCTTCAACGGCAACGGCCTGACGCGCACCGCCAACGACAACGACACCTTCCAGTACAACGCGCGTCTGATGTGGCAGCCCAACGGCAGTCAGCCGCTCGTGCAGCGCGCCTGGGTCAGCGGCCCGCTCTACTCGGAGGGCGACTTCGAGTCCACGACGACGCCCATTTACGCCTTCGGTCTCAACCTCGAACGCAACGATTTCCACAGGACGACGACCGGGAACGACACCAAGGCGACCGTCTTCGGGCTCGACGGCGTGTTCAAGTTCAAGGGGTTCTACGGCGCAACCGAGTACTACTGGCGCGAGCGGACGCCCGAGACGGGCAGCCCGTACGACGCCGACGGCTTCTTCGTGCAGGCGTCACAGATGCTGAACAAGTTCCGCACGTGGGAAGCGGCCTTGCGCTACGCCCAGCGGGATGTCAACGACACGATCGCCAACGACGACGTGTCCGAGATTCGCGGCGGCATCAGCTACTACTACCGGCGACACAGCCTGAAGTTCCAGGCCGACTTCGGTCAGGTCGAGACGCAGTTGGGGCCGGGGAAGGGCTCGCGCAAGGACAACGAGCTGCGCATGCAGGCGCAGTTCATCTTCTAGGATTCAGGGAGGACACACATGAAGCGAACACTCGCCGCCGCCGCGGCGCTCGCGGCCGTCGCCGGCATCGCGGCGCTGCGGGCGCAGGCGGTCACGGTCGATCCCGCGCTGCCGTCGTATCAGAAGGTCAGCGGCGTCTCGGGCAGCATCAACAGCGTCGGGTCGGACACGATGAACAACCTGATGACGCTGTGGGCCGAGACGTTCCGGAAGTACTACCCGAACGTGAAGATCCAGGTGGAAGGCAAGGGATCGTCCACGGCGCCTCCGGCGCTCATCGCCGGCACGTCGCAGTTCGGTCCGATGTCGCGCCAGATGCGCTCGACCGAGATCGACCAGTTCGAGCAGCGGCACGGCTACAAGCCGACCGAGGTGAAGACGTCCTACGACGCGCTCGCGGTCTACGTGAACAAGGACAACCCGATCAAGCAGCTCACGCTCGCCGAGGTCGAGGCCATCTTCAGCAAGAGCCGCAGGCGGGGCCACAAGGAAAACATCGCGACGTGGGGCCAACTCGGCCTGACCGGCGAGTGGGCGAGCCGCCCGCTCAGCCTCTACGGCCGCAATTCCGCGAGCGGCACCTACGGCTTCTTCAAGGAGCACACGCTCAAGAACGGCGATTACAAGGACACGGTGAAGGAGCAGCCCGGATCGGCGTCGGTCGTGCAGGGCGTGACTGAAGATCGGTACGCGATCGGCTACAGCGGCATCGGCTACCGCACGTCGGGCGTGCGTGCCGTCCCGCTCGCCGAGACCGGCAAAGGCCCCTACTCCGACGGCAACTATGAGGATGTGAAGAGCGGCAAGTATCCGCTCTGGCGCTTCCTCTATGTCTACATCAACAAGGCGCCGGGCACGCCGCTCGATCCGCTCGTGGCCGAGTTCGTGAAGCTGATCTACAGCAAGGAAGGGCAGGACGTCGTGGTCAAGGATGGCTACGATCCGCTGCCGGCCGAGATCGCCAAGCAGGAGCTGGCCAAGATCCTTCGGTGAGTGTCCCATCCACGACGGCGCCACCGGCGGCGGCGTCACGGTCGATCGTCCGCCAGCAGATGACGGCGGCGGCTCGCCGCATCACGCGCCTCAAGCGCGTGGATCGGGCCGCCGTCGGCTTCATCACGCTCGGCGGCGTCGGCATCATCGTCGCGGTCCTGGCGATCCTGATCTTCATCGCGGCCGAAGCACTGCCGCTCTTCGGCGCGCCGGAGGTGGCGCCGGCCGGATCCGTGACGCTCGCCGCGCGACAGCCGGGCGGCGAGGCGCCCGGGTTCGAGGCCTTTGGCGTGGACGAGTACCGGAAGTACGCGTTCGTGATCGAGCCGGACGCCCGCGTCGTGTTCTACCGGCTCGACACCGGCGCGAAGGCGCGCGAGTACCCGATTGCCGGCCTCGAAGGCGCGGTCGTGGTGTCGTCGTCGCGAAGCCTGCTCGGAAACTACGTCGCGGCGGGCACCAACGACGGACGGGTCGCGCTCTTGCAGGTGCACTTCACGCCGCAGTACGAGAACCAGACGCTCGCCGATCTCGCCACCGACGTGCGGCCGCGTAGGCTCGTTGAGCTCGACCCGTCGAAACGGCCCGTCCGCCAGGTGTCGTACGCAGAGCAGGAAGGGCAGACCTTCGTGGCCGGCGTGGTCGGCGGCGCGGAGATCGCGCTGTTCTGGACCGAGGCCGATGGCGCCGAGCACCGCGCCACGCTTCCGGTCGGCGCGCCCGAGTCGGTGACGCACGTCCGGATCGGCCGCAACGGCTCCGTGATCGCGGGCACCGATCGCGGACGGGTCTACCACTGGCAGCTCCTGCCCGAGTTGCGCCTGACCGACGTGTCGCCGGTGAGCGACCGGCCCATCACCGCGCTGGAGTGGGTGCTCGGCGGAAACTCGTTCGTCGCCGGCACAAAACGCGGCGAGCTGAGCGGATGGTTCCGCGCGCCGGTGGGTGAGGGCGGCGAATACGCGATGGTCCGGGCCCACACCTTCGACACGCAGCACAGCGCTGTCACGGCGATCGCCATGTCGTCGCGCGAGCGCAGCTTCGCGACGCTCGGCGCCGACGGGTCGATCGTGCTGCGTCATCAGACCTCCGAGCGCACGCTCATCGAGCTGCCCCTGAACGGCCCGGCGCGCCACCTGCTCATCACGCCGAAGAGCGACGGGATCGTCGCGCTCGGTGACGGACGGCTCGATCGCTACGACCTCAGCAACCCGCACCCCGAGGTGAGCTGGAAGATTCTCGTCGGCCGGGTCTGGTACGAGGGCTACGCCAAGCCCGAGTACGTGTGGCAGTCCACCGGCGCCACCGACGACTTCGAGCCCAAGTTCAGCCTCGTGCCGCTCGTCTTCGGCACCATCAAAGGCACGTCCTACGCGCTGCTGTTCGCGATCCCGCTGGCCGTGCTGGCGGCGCTGTACACCTCGCAGTTCGCGCACCCGGCGATTCGATCGAAGGTCAAGCCGGCGGTCGAGATCATGGCCGCGCTCCCGAGCGTCGTGATCGGCTTCCTCGCCGGTCTCTATCTGGCGTCGATCGTCGAGCGCCACCTGGTGGCCGTCTTGCTGATGTTCGTCCTGATGCCGATGGCGGGCACGGCCGGCGTGCTGCTGCAGCGGCTGCTGCCCGACACCCTGTCGCGCCGACTGCGCCTCGGCGCCGAGATCTTCGTGATCGTGCCCGCGCTCCTCGTCGCGGGCTGGCTCGCCGTCCAGCTCGGGCCGTGGGTGGAGACGTGGCTCTTCGGCGACGCCCGCACGTGGCTCGCCGAGACACTCGGCCTGACCTACGATCAGCGCAACTGCCTCGTGGTCGGCCTCGCCATGGGGTTCGCCGTGATCCCGATCATCTTCACGATCTCCGAAGACGCCTTCTCGAGCGTGCCGTCGAGTCTCACGGCGGCCTCGCTCGCGCTCGGCGCGAGCCGCTGGCAAACGGCGACACGCGTCGTGCTGCCGACGGCGAGCCCGGGCGTCTTCTCGGCCGTCATGATCGGCTTCGGCCGCGCCGTCGGCGAGACGATGATCGTGCTGATGGCGACCGGCAACACGCCGGTCATGGAGTGGTCGATCTTCAACGGCATCCGTACGCTCTCGGCGAACATCGCCGTCGAGATTCCCGAGGCCCCATACGGCGGCACGCTCTACCGCGTGCTCTTCCTGGCCGCAGCCCTCCTCTTCGTCATGACCTTCGCGTTGAACACCATCGCAGAGATCGTCCGGCAGCGGCTGCGCGACCGGTTTAAGGCCATCTGATGACGCGGTTCTCCGAACGCGGCGACGCGGCCATCTGGCTCACCGGCACCGGTCTGGGCATCTCGCTGCTCATGATTGCCGGGATGATCGCGATCATCCTCGTCAACGGCCTGGGCTTCTTCTGGCCCCGGCCGATCGAGCGCATCACGCTGGACGACGGCACCGTGCTGATGGGGGAGATCGTGGCGCGCGAGGGGATCCCCAGGCCCGGGACGTCCGATCACCTGCGGCAGTTCCGGATCCAGATGAAGCTCGGCAACCGCGACCTCAGCGGCGCGGATTTCCGGTGGATCGACGAGCGGGCCATCCTCAGGCGCGAGCGCCCGGAAGACGCGCTCTACATCGAACGCCGCGAGTACGGTCCCTTCATCGGCGCGGCCGCGCGCCTGACCGACGGCGAGCGCGAGGTGGCTTCGGGCAGCGAGGCGGTCTGGCAGGCACTCGCGCCGCTCGTGGCGAAGGCCGGACGCGACCGCGCGCGCATCCGCCGCCTCGAACGCGACGCGATCGGCGGCGTGAACTACCAGATCGAGCGTGAACGCCTGCGCCTCCGGGCGATCGAGCTGGAGTCCCGCCGGCGTCCGGACCGCGACTTCACGGCCGAGCGCGCCGCGATCGAACGGCGGACGGCCGCGCTCCAGGCGCGGTACGCCGATCTGGAGCAGGAGCTCGCGGGCGCCGTCGAGGAGGCCGCGCGGACGCGCGTCACGCTCGTCACGGCGGGTGGCGAGGAGAAGGAACTCGCGACGCTCGACATTTTCCGCGCGTGCCCGGCGAACCGGCTCACGACGGCCGGGCGCGCGCGGGTGTACGCGAGCCGGCTGTGGGAGTTCGTGTCGGGCGATCCGCGCGAGTCGAACACCGAGGGAGGGATCTTTCCGGCGATCTTCGGCACCGTGATGATGGTGCTCATCATGAGCGGGCTGGCCGTGCCGTTCGGCGTGCTGGCCGCGCTCTACCTGCGCGAGTACGCGAGGCAGGGCGTGCTCGTCCGGATGGTCCGCGTCGCGGTGAACAACCTCGCCGGCGTGCCGTCGATCGTGTTCGGCGTGTTCGGCCTCGGCTTCTTCGTGTACCTCGTCGGCGGCACGATCGATCAGGTGTTCTATGCGGAGCGCCTGCCGGCGCCGACCTTCGGGACCGGCGGCATCCTGTGGGCGTCACTCACGCTGGGCCTCCTCACGGTTCCGGTCGTCATCGTCGCGGCCGAGGAAGCGCTGGCCGCCGTGCCGCGATCGATGCGCGAGGCGTCGCTCGCGACCGGCGCGACGAAGTTCCAGACGATTCTCCGGGTGGTGCTGCCCGCCGCGGCCCCGGGGATCCTGACCGGGCTCATCCTCGCGATGGCCCGCGGGGCCGGTGAAGTCGCGCCGCTCATGATCACCGGCGTCGTGAAGCTCGCGCCCGACCTGCCGGTCGACGGCTTCTTCCCGTTTCTCCATCTCGATCGGAAGTTCATGCACCTCGGATTCCACATCTACGACGTCGGCTTCCAGAGCCCCAACGTCGAGGCGGCGAAGCCGATGGTGTACGCCACGTCAATCCTGCTGTTGCTGGTGGTCCTGCTGCTCAACCTGACCGCCATCATCGTCCGCAACCGCCTGCGGCGGAAGTACCAAACGTCCGCGTTCTAGGACGAGAGGCCATGGCCCACACCACCGCAGAATCCGAAGGCCCGCGCCTGCGCCTGCGAACCGACGTGGAGTTCGCCAGGCCCCGCCGCGGCCAGGCCGACGCCTCGCCGGCGGTCGAGCTGCGGGGCGTCAACCTGTTCTACGGCCGCAACCAGGCGCTCTTCGACATCTCGATGGACATCGGGGCGAAGCGCGTCACGGCGTTCATCGGGCCCTCGGGCTGCGGGAAGTCGACGCTCCTCAGATGTCTGAACCGCATGAACGACCTCATCGACGACGTGACGATCGAGGGGGCGATCCGGGTGCAGGGGCAGGACATCTACGCGCGCGGCGCCGACGTGATCGAGGTGCGGCGGAGGGTGGGCATGGTGTTCCAGAAGTCGAACCCGCTGCCCAAGTCGATTTACGAGAACGTGGTCTACGGACTGCGGATTGCCGGCATCCGGGCCAAGGCCGTGCTCGACGAGGCGTGCGAGCGCAGCCTGCGCGGCGCGGCGCTGTGGGACGAAGTGAAGGATCGGCTCCACCAGAGCGGCCTGTCGCTTTCGGGCGGGCAGCAGCAGCGCCTGTGCATCGCGCGGGCGATCGCGGTCGAGCCCGAGATCGTGCTGATGGACGAACCGTGCTCGGCGCTCGACCCGATCGCGACGTCGAAGATCGAAGAGCTGATCGACGAGATCAAGAGCACCTACACCCTCGTGATCGTGACGCACAACCTCCAGCAGGCCGCCCGCGTCTCCGACCGCACGGCCTTCTTCTGGCTCGGCCGGCTCGTGGAGTACAGCGACACGGCAGAGCTCTTTACCAAGCCGAAGGAAAAGCACACCGAGGACTACATCACCGGGCGGTTCGGCTGAGGAAGCGTGGCACGGAAGGAG
>CAYHSN010000032.1:0-10697 GCA_964359235.1 uncultured Vicinamibacterales bacterium
ACGCGACGTTGATGGTCGCGCCGCCGCTGCGCCCGTACTCGGCGCTCATGTTGTTGGTCACGACCTTGAACTCGGCCACCGCGTCGGGCGGCGGCTGCATCACCTGGTTCGAGAAGCCCTGGTTGCTCGTGCCGTACGAGTTGTTGTCGATGCCATCCAGCAGGAAGTTGTTGAGCGTGCTGCGCAAGCCGTTGACGTTGAACGATCCTTCGCGCACGGTGGACGCCGACCCGGTGTTCAACGCCGAGAGCCGGGCGCCCGTCGTGAGGAGGACCAGCGCCGAGTATTCGCGACCGTTGAGCGGCAGCTCGATCGCCTGGAGGCGCGAGATGACCTGGCCGCGCTGGCTGGTTTCGGTTTCGAGCTGGATGATGTTGCTGGTGACCTGGACCGTCTCGCTGACCTGGCCGACCGCCATCGTGAGGTCAACGCGCTGACGGGCGCCAATCGCGACCCTGACGCTGTCGGCCATCGCCATCGAGAAACCGGCCTTTTCGGCCGTGACCAGGTAGGTGCCGATGCGCACGGTGAAGAACTCGTAGTTGCCGCGCGCGTCGGTCGTGGCCGTTGCGGAGATGCCCGTCTCCGTGTTCGTGAGCGTGACCGTCGCGCCGGTCACCACCGCGCCGCTCGAGTCACGCACCGTGCCCAGCACGCTGGCGGTCTCGAACTGCGCGACGGCGGATGTGGCTCCCAGACACAGGAGCACGAGCACGATCAATCCTCTTGCGAAGAGCCTCATGATGCCTCCCCAACACTCATGGATGAATGACGTAGTGATCGAGGGCGTGACGCGAGCGGAGAACAGTTCCGCATGACGGAGGGCAGACCGACGAAAGCATTGCAACAGCGGCACGCCGGTCTGTCAAGTGAAACCTGTATAATCCACGGCGCGCGCCGCAGTGATCGGCTGCCCCCGAAACGGAGATCCAATGGTGACGACACGAATCGCACCCGCACTCCTCCCGCTGTCTGTTCTCGTGTTCCTTGTGTTCGGCCTCGGCACCGATGGGCACGCCCAGTACAGGGGCAAGACCGTGATCGCCCACCGTGGGGCGTCGGCCTACGCGCCCGAACACACGGCCGCCGCCTACACGCTGGCCATCGAGCAGCGCGCCGACTACGTCGAGCAGGACCTGCAGGTGACCAAGGACGGCCAGCTCGTGTGCCTGCACGACCTGACGCTCGAGCGGACGACCAACGTCAAGGACGTCTTTCCCGGGCGGTCGCGGACGTTGCGGCGCGAAGGGCGCGACCTGACGGGGTGGCATGTCTCGGACTTCACGCTGGCCGAGATCACGCAACTCGACGCCGGGTCGTGGTTCGACCCGAAGTTCAAGGGCGAGAAGATCCTCACGTTCCAGGAGGCCATCGACCTCGTACGCGGCAAGGCCGGCATCTACCCCGAGACCAAGGCGCCCGAGGTCTACGGCAGCATCGGGTTCGACATGGAGAAACTGGTGATGGAGGTGCTGGCGAAGAACGGTCTCGACAAGCCTGGCGCCGACCCGAACACGCCGGTCGTCATCCAGTCGTTCAGCGCCGAGAGCCTCAAGAAGATGGCCAAGGACATGGGCGTGACGCTCCCGCTCATCTTCCTGGTCACCGATCGCGATCGCGACACCTGGCTGGCGAAGGAACGGATGGGGGAGATCAAGACGTTCGCCGCCGGCATCGGCCCGGCCAAGGAGCTCATCTCGGGCAAGCCGGAGATCGTGACGTGGGCGCACGAGGCCGGTCTCAGTGTGACGCCCTACACGTTCCGATCGGGGAACCAGCCAGCAGACAGGACCGTGCGCGACGAGATGCACGACTTCCTGTACACGCTGGGTGTGGACGCCGTCTTCACCGACAACCCCGACCAGTTCCCTCGGAAGTAGAGGCTGCGAGGCCGCGATGATCGGACTTCTGAGACCAGCGCCGGACGCCCCGCGACTGTCTGCCGACCGCATCGATCCTGAGTACCGCCGGCTCCGCCGCCAGGTGTTCCTCGGGATCTTCGCGGGGTACGCCGGCTACTACCTCGTGCGCAACACGATGGCGCTGGCCATACCCGACCTCCTCAGGGAGTACCCGCACTACTCGAAGGCGATGCTGGGAACGGCCATGACGGGGTTGTCGATCGCCTACGGCGCGTCGAAGTTCCTGATGGGGTCGGTCTCGGACCGCAGCAACCCCAAGTACTTCCTGCCCCTCGGCCTGCTGCTGTCGGCGGGCATTATTTTCGCGTCGGGCACGGTGAAGGCCATCTACACCTCGCTCGCGCTGGTGGTCGTGCTGCAGACGCTCAACGGGTGGGTCCAGGGCATGGGCTGGCCGCCTTGCGGCAAGAGCATGGTGCACTGGTGGAGCACCAAGGAGCGCGGTCTCGTCGTCGCGGTGTGGAACGTGGCACACAACGTGGGCGGTGCGCTCGTCGCCAACTTCGCGCTGATTGGCGTCACCCTGTTCAACGACTGGGGCGCCAAGTTCTACTTCAACGCGGTCATCGCGGCCGTCCTCGCGGTGGCCGTGTTCTTCGTGCTGCGCGATACGCCGCAGTCGTGCGGCCTGCCACCCATCGAGGCATACAAGAACGACTACCGGCCCGACTACAGCGCGGACCACGAGCGGGTCTTCACGTTCAAGGAGATTTTCTTCGGCCACGTTCTCAACAACCGCTACCTCTGGGCGATCGCCATCGCCAACGCGTTCGTGTACTTCGTGCGGTACGGCGTCGTGAACTGGATTCCCACCTACCTCGAAACGGCGAAGGGCTTCTCGTTCAGGCAATCGAGCACGGCGTGGGCGCTGTACGAATACGCAGCCATCCCCGGCACCATCGCCTGCGGTTGGATCTCGGACAAGTACTTCAAGGGCAGACGGGCGCCGGCCAATATCCTGTTCATGGCGCTGACGCTGGTGGCCGTGGTCGTCTACTGGCTCAACATCAAGGGGCCGCTGTGGATCGACTACGCGGCCCTCATCGCGATCGGGTTCCTGATCTACGGCCCGATCATGATCATCGGCCTCCACGCCCTGGACCTCGTGCCCAAGAAGGCCGCCGGCGCCGCTGCGGGCTTCACCGGGTTCTTCGGCTACGTCTTCGGCTCGGCCATCGCCGGCACCGGCGTGGGCTGGATTGCCGACCGCTGGGGCTGGAACGGCGTCTTCGTGACGATGGTCGCGTCCTGCGTGCTGACGATGGCCTTCAGCGCCATGACGCTGGGACACACGACGGAAAGTGCGGGGCGGGAAGCCGAGTAGTCAGAAAGACAGAAGAACAGACGGAAGGGCCGGCGAGGTGTCAGCCGCCGGAGACCACGCCGTCGCCCCGTTCATCGGCGCCAGCATACAATGTCGGCGTGTCCAGTAACACCCGGGCCGTGGCCCTGCGCTGCCGCGGGCTCGTGAAGCGGTACGGCCAGGTCGTCGCCGTCGACGGGCTCGACCTCGAGGTGTCGCGCGGCGAGTGTTTCGGACTGCTCGGACCGAACGGCGCGGGCAAGACGACGACGATCGAGATTCTCGAGGGCCTGCTCGACAAGGACGCGGGCGAGGTCGAAGTGCTCGGGCAGGGCTGGGCGCGCGACGGGCAGCGGCTCCGCGAGCGCATCGGCATCCAGCTCCAGGAGACGCAGCTCAACGACAAGCTGACGGTCGAGGAGACGCTGCGGCTGTTCCGGTCGTTCTACCGCGAAGGCCCGTCGATCCAGGAGCTCATCGACATCATCGAGCTCGACGCGAAGCGATCGAGTCGTGTCGGGAAGCTGTCGGGCGGCCAGAGACAACGGCTCGCCGTGGCGTGCGCGCTCGCCGGACGACCCGACGTGCTGTTTCTCGACGAGCCCACGACCGGCCTTGATCCGCAGTCGCGGCGCCAGCTCTGGGCGGTGTTCGGGCGGTTCCGTGAGGCCGGTGGCACCATTCTCATCACGACTCACTACATGGAGGAAGCCGAGACGCTCTGCGACCGTGTCGCGATCGTCGATCGGGGCCGCATCATCTCGGTCGGCACGCCCGCCTCGCTCATCGCCTCGCTCGGAGCGGGCCACATCGTCGAGTTCGCGGTGGAAGAGGGCAGTGCGCCGGCCGACGAAGCCTTGCGCCGGCTGCCAGGCGTCCGCGACGTGCGCCACGAGGGCGGCGCGGTGCTGCTCGTCGCCGACGCGCCGCACCACACGGTGCCGGCGTTGCTCGGCGAGCTCGACCGCGGGCGCGCGCGGTTGGCGCGCCTGACGACCCACTCGGCCACGCTGGAGGACGTCTTCGTGGCGCTCACCGGAAGGCATCTGCGCGATGAGTGACGCCGCCCGCCCCTCGCCGCTCGTGCAACTCACGCTCGTGCGCATCCGCGAGTACACGCGGGAGCCCGAGGCGCTCTTCTGGGCGTTCGTCTTTCCGGTCCTGATGGCGCTCGGGCTCGGTGTGGCCTTCAGATCGCCGGCGAACCCGCCAATCCGGGTCGGCATCGACACGAGAGCCCGCGGTGAGACGGTGCGGGCGACGCTGGAGGGGACGCCAGGCTTCGAGGTGCGCGACGTCGCCCCGGAACGGGTCGAAGCGGCCCTTCGCGACGGCGAGGTGCACATCGTCGTCGCGCCGGGTGACCCGCCGGTCTACCGGTTCGATCCGACACGCGCCGAAAGCCGCCTCGCGCGACTAGCCGTGGACGATGCCCTGCAACGCGCGGACGGGCGCGCCGATCGATGGGCGGCGCGCGACGAGCGGGTCGTGAGCCCGGGATCGCGCTACATCGACTGGCTGGTGCCGGGTCTGCTCGGCATGAACATCATGGCGACGAGCCTGTGGGGCGTCAGTTTCTCGATCGTGCAGACGAGGGTGCGGAAGCTGCTGAAACGTCTGGTCGCCACGCCCATGCGCCGCGGCGACTTCCTGGCCTCGCAACTTGTCGGGCGGCTCATCTTTCTCGTTCCAGAGACGGCGACCCTCCTCGTCTTCTCGTGGCTCGTGTTCGGCGTCCGCATTCGCGGGTCGCTTGGGCTGGTGGCCGCGTTGTGCGTGCTCGGCGCGGTGTCGTCGGCCGGGCTCGCGCTGCTGGTGGCCGCGCGCGCGAAGACGGTCGAGGCGGTGTCCGGACTGCTGAACCTCGTGATGCTGCCGATGTGGGTGCTCTCGGGCGTGTTCTTCTCATCGGCCAATTTCCCGGCCGCGATGCAGCCGTTCATCAAGGCGCTGCCGTTGACCGCGATGAACGATGCGGTGCGCGCGGTGATGCTCGAAGGCGCGTCGCTCGGCGGCATCACGCTGGAGGCCGGCATCCTGATCGCGTGGGCGGTCGCGAGCTTCGGTCTCGCGCTCCGACTCTTCCGCTGGCTGTGACACAGGGACCCATGCGAACGGAGAAGGCGCTGGCGAAGTGGGCGGTTGGCGCGGTGCTCGCGCTGACGGTCATCTTCTACGTCTGGCCGCTCGCGCTCGACGTCCCGCTTCTCGATCCGGACGAAGGGTTGCACGCGGCGATCGCGCAGGAAATGCTGGCTCGCGGTGACTTCGTCACGCCGCGCTTCCTTGGAGAGCCGTTCCTCGACAAGCCGATCCTGTACTTCTGGGCGCTCCTGGCTTCGCTCCGCGTGGGCGGCGAGACCGAGTTCGCGGTCCGGCTTCCCGGTCTGCTGTTCGGCTGGCTTGGCGCGCTCACCACGTCGATGCTCGCATACCGGCTCGCGGGGAAGCGCGTTGCGTGGCTGGCATTCTGCTTCTACGCCACCTCGATTCTGCCGCTTGCGCTCAACCAGGCGGCGGTGCACGACGTGGCGCTCATCCCGTGGACGAACCTGGCGCTCTTGTTCCTCTGGCGCGCCGAGCGGCGCGACACGACGGCCGCCGCGCTCACAGAAGCGGCCGTGGCGGGACTCTTCGTCGGCCTCGCGATGCTCACCAAGGGGCTCGTCGGTGTCGCGCTCGTCGGCCTGCCCTTTGCCGTGTGGCTGGTGTGGCAGAGGCGCCTGACGGTCAGGATGTGCGCGGCGGGCCTCGCGACGCTCGTCGTCGGCGCCGCGCTGGCGGCGCCGTGGTATCTGGCGATGGAACGCGGGCAGCCCGGCTACCTGCACTACTTTTTCATCGACCGCCACCTGCTCGGGTTCATGACGACGACGCAGATTCATGGGGATCGGCCGTGGTGGTACTACGTGCCGATCGTCGCGGGCGGCGCGTGGCCGTGGGTCGTCTACGCGCCGTTCGCGGTTCGACGATCGCCCGATACGGCGCGCCCGGCCTGGACCTCGCTCGTCTGGATCTGGATCGTCGTGGACCTGGTTCTGCTCAGCACGGCCAAGTCGAAGCTCGTGACCTACGTGCTGCCGGTGTTCCCGGCGATCGCCATGCTGGCGGGCGTGGCCTGGACATCCGTCGCCGATCGCGCGCGCGACGATCCGCGGTCGCCGCATGGGTTCACGGCCGCGATCTGGGTGCATGCCATCGCCGGCAGCATCCTGGTTCCGGTCGCGCTCGTGCTGGCGCGCGGCGAGTTCGGCGTCGACTTCGGACGGGCGGCCTGGATTGGCGCCGTCGCGCTGGTCGGCGGTTACGTCTGGGTGCTCGCAGAGTGGTACGAGTTCAGAGCTGGTTTCTCAACCGCTGTGGGGTCCGCCTTTAGGCGGGCCAAGGGCCGGCTGAAGCCGGCCCCCACAGGTGGTGAAACCGGCGCTCTCGCTGCGCGAGTGCTCGTCATTCAAGTGGGGCTCGTCACGGCGATGTTTGTTCTCGTGATGACCGTCGCGTTCCGGCCGGTGGCGGAGCAGTTCTCGGCGCGGTCGGTGGCCAGGCATTTCAACGAGCGCGGCGCGCTGCCGCCGCAGATCTGGATCGTGGACGAACGGGTGGGGTCGCTGGTGTTCTACCTGGACGGCTCGTTGCGCCGCGGGCTCACGCCGGCGCAGATTGAGAACGTGCCGCTCGGGCTGGTGCTCGGGCGATTGCCGACCGCGCCGCCCGAGGTGGCCGTCGTGCTGGCCGAACGCGACGTGCGGCGCTTCGCGCGAGGCATCGATCTGACGGGCGTGCCGTACGAGCCGGCGGGGCGTCACCGTATCTACGCAACTGGTCCGCTGCGCGAGCGGATCCTGAAGATCATCGGGGGCGTCCGATGACGCGCCCTGGACCCGCGCCCGGTTTAACACCGAAGGGTGGCGTGGAGGAATCACCTCTGAGGACGCGTAGGGGCCGACCTTGCGTCGGCCCGGGCGCGGACACGCTCCGCCCCTACGCCACAGTCATCGCAGTCGCGGCGCTGGCGCTCGGCACCGGTGTCAGCGTCCGGGCTCAGCCGCCGGCGCTTTCCGTGACGCACCGTGCCCGCGCGCTTCAGCCGGGAGAGGCGGTGCTGCTCGTCGTCACGTCCGCCGCACCGGTGGCCGACGTGCGCGCCACGGCGTTCGACCATGAGGTGATCTTCTACCCAGGCCCGACGCCAGGCCTGTGGCACGGGCTCGCAGGCATTGATGTCGAGACGGCGCCGGGCGTGTACGACGTGGCGGTCGAAGCCCGCGACGCGGCCGGCGCGACGGTCGCGACGGCACGTCATCCACTCGCGGTATCTCGCCGAACGTTTCCGACGCGGCGGCTGGCGGTGGACGATGCGTTCGCGAATCCACCGGCGGGCGCGCGCCCTCGCATCGAACGTGAGGCGAGCCAGGTCGAAGAGATCCTCGCGCGCGTGACACGCGAACGGCTCTGGGGGGGCGAGTTCACAGCGCCCGTGCCGGGCGCGACGACCAGCCGCTTCGGGCGCCGCAGCGTGGTGAACGGCGAGCTGCGCAGTATCCACGGCGGGCTCGACCTGCGCGCAAAGACCGGTACGCCGGTGCAGGCGCCAGCGCGAGGCCGTGTCGTGCTGGCCGCGGACCAGTACTTCGCAGGCAATATCGTGATCATCGACCACGGACTCGGCGTCTTCTCCTTTCTCGCCCACCTATCGCGTCTGTTCGCGGTCGAGGGGCAGGAGGTCGAGCAGGGTGATCGCGTCGGGCTATCGGGAGCGACCGGCCGCGTCACCGGTCCGCACGTGCACTGGGGCGTGCGGGTGCAGGGCGCGCGTGTCGATCCGCTGTCGCTCGTCGCGGTCTTGAAGTAGGGGCCGAGCTTGCCTGCCCCGAGTTCAATCGAGGGGCTCGGCCCGAGCGGCGTCGAAGGACTCGGCCCGTGCGACCCTGATTCGTAGTAGCTTGAAACAGTCATGCGAGCGCATCGATTCCTCTTCGCAGGCATCCTCTTCTACGAACTGATGTGCCACGTCCTCGGTTTCCGGCCGGCGCCCAATGACGGGCGGCTCGCGGTTGTGGCGCACGTGCTGAGCGCGAGGTGAACTGGATGGGACTGGCGCTGGGTGTCGTGCTGCTGGTGGTCGCGGTGGCGGTGGCCTTCGTCTACAACGGCCTCGTCAAGCTGCGGGTGTTATCCGACAACGCGTGGGCGGACATCGACGTGCAGCTCAAGCGGCGCCACGATCTCATTCCGAACGTGGTCGAGGCCGTGAAGGGCTACGCGGGGCACGAGCGCGGCACGCTCGAACGCGTGATGCAGGCGCGCTCGCAGGCGATGTCGGCCGAAGGTCCGGCGGCGCGCGGGGATGCGGAAGGCGGCTTGACGACGGCGCTCCGCGGCCTGTTCGCGCTCGTCGAGGCGTATCCGCAGCTTCGGGCCTCGGAGCACTTCGCCCAGCTTCAGACGACGCTGGTCCAGGTTGAGGACGCGATCCAGCACGCGCGCCGGTACTACAACGCGGTCGTGCGCGACTTCAACACCCGCGCCGAGCAGTTTCCGTCGAATCTCGTGGCGTCACTGTTCGGGTTCAAGTCCCGCGAGTTCTTTCAGCTCGCCAATCAGGATGAGGCCGCCGTACCGGGCGTCAGGTTCCCTGGCGGTGGCACAGGGCTTTAGTTTAGCGCTTCGAGGAGACCTCATGCGACACTGGCAACCCGTCGCGGCCGCGTTCACCGTCGTCATGCTGGGATGCGCGACGCCCGTTGCCGCGCAGCGGACGCTCGTCATCGAGCGCTTCGACGCCGAGATCCGCGTCGGCGCGGACGGCGGCGTGAGCGTCGTCGAAACGATCCGGCCGCGGTTCACCGGGTCCTGGAACGGCATCTTCCGGACGATTCCGATCGAGTACCGAACGCCGCAGGGGTTCAACTACACCCTCAACCTCAAGGTGACGGGCATCACCGACGATCAGGGCGGCGCGCTGCGCTACGAGAGCAGCCGGGAGCGTCACTATCGCAAGCTGAAGATCTGGGTCCCGGGCGCGGTCGACGCGACGCGCACCGTCGTGATTCGGTACGACGTGGCCAACGCGCTGCGGTTCTTCGAGGAGTACGACGAGCTGTACTGGAACGTCACGGGCGACGAGTGGGAGGTGCCGATCGAGTCGGTGGCGACGCGGATCCTGCTGCCGTCGGGCGTGGCGGGCGTGCGAGCCTCGGCGTTCAGCGGCGGGTACGGATCGCAGGAGCACGCCGCCGAGATCGAGAACGCCGGGACCGAGGTCGGCGTGCGGATGCTCCGGGCGCTCGCGTTCCGCGAGGGGCTGACGGTGGCGGTGGCCTGGAACGCCGGCCTCGTGCACAGACCGACCACGGTCGAACGGTCGGCCGGATTCCTGCGATCGAACCTGATGCTGTTCGTGCCGCTGCTCGTCCTGCCGGCCATGTGGTGGCTGTGGCGCGCGCGGGGACGCGATCCGCGCCGCGGACCGCTCATGGTCCTGTACGAGCCGCCCGAGCGTCTCACGCCGGGCGAGCTCGGCACGCTGCTCGACAACTCGCCCGACATGCGGGATGTCACGGCCACGCTCGTGGATCTGGCGGTGCGCGGCTGCCTGATCATCGAACAGCAGGAGAAGAGCGCGCTCTTCGGGCTTTTCACGAGCAAGGAGTACCTCTTCCGGTTGCGCAAGCCCGAGGCCGCCTGGAACGAGCTGCGCCCGCACGAGCAACATCTGCTGAGAGGCGTGTTCAGGGGTGTGCACCACGACAGCCCGGACCATGCCGGGGGCGACTACGGCTCGGTCACGCTGTCGGCGCTCCAGAACACGTTCTACAAGGAGTTGCCCGGCATCAAGGATCGCCTCTTCGACCAATTGAAGCAGCGTGGCTACTACACCAGGCGGCCCGACCAAGTGCGGGCCCTCTACATCGTCCTGGGCATCATCGCCGGTTTCGTGGTGGCCGGACCCGGCGCGGCCGTGAGTGACGCGCTCGGCCTGGCGCCGCTCACCGCCGTCTTGGGGGGCGTGCTGACCTTTGTCATCATCTTCGGGTTCGGCTGGTCCATGCCCGCGCGGACGGTTCAAGGCGCGCGAGCGCTCGACGGCGTCCTCGGGTTCGAGGAGTTCCTGCGTCGCGTCGAGGCCGACCGTCTGGAGCGCGTCGTCAAGACCCCGGAAATGTTCGAACGCCTTCTGCCGTATGCGATGGCCTTCGGCGTCGAGAAGCAATGGGGGGAGGCGTTCAAGGACATCTCCAAGGAACCGCCGCAGTGGTACGTCGGTTCTTCGATGCCGGTGTTCCACACGAATTCGTTCGTCGGCGACCTTGGCCGGATGTCGACGGTCGCCGCGGCCGCCATGATCTCCGCGCCCCGCAGCTCGGGCGGGTCGGGCTCGGGTGGCGGAGGCTTCAGCGGCGGCGGATCCGGGGGAGGAGGCGGGGGAGGGTTCTAGCTCATTGCAGATTGCAGATTGTCGATTGCAGATT
>CAYHSN010000032.1:10797-13796 GCA_964359235.1 uncultured Vicinamibacterales bacterium
CGGAAGACGCCGTCATGGTCGGCGACACGTGGGCGGCCGACATCCTCGGCGCCGCGAGCGTCGGGATGCGCGCGGTCTGGTTCAACCGGCGTGGCGAGCCCGTCCCCGATCCGTCGCTGGCCGTCGAGATTCGCTCGCTCGAGCCCACCGAGGCGGTGTCGAGGACCATCCTCGACGGTCATTCCAGACTATGATCGTCAGGGTGTCATGATGGACAGCGCGCTCGCTCTGCACCGTCTTCATTTCGCATTCACCATCACCTATCACTACCTGTTCCCGCAGCTCACCATGGGCCTGGCGCTCCTCATCTTGCTCTGGAAGACGCTGGCGCTTCGGACCGGCGAGGAGCGGTACAACCGGGCCGCGCGGTTCTGGACGCGCCTCTTCGCAATCAACTTCGCGATGGGCGTGGTGACCGGCATCCCGATGGAATTCCAGTTCGGCACCAACTGGGCGCGCTTCTCCCACGTGGCGGGCGGTGTCATCGGCCAGACGCTCGCGATGGAAGGCGTCTTCTCGTTCTTCCTCGAGTCGACGTGTCTCGGCTTTCTCGTCTTCGGCGAGCGCCGGCTGGGACCGAGGCTCCATTGGGTTGCGGCGCTGTGCGTCTTCGTGGGCTCGTGGCTGTCCGGCTACTTCATCGTCGCGACCAACGCGTGGATGCAGCATCCGGTCGGCTACGTGATCGACGCCGTCGGCAATCTGCAGCTCCAGAGCTTCTGGGCGCTCCTCCTGAACCCCTGGGCGCTCTGGCAGTACGCGCACACGATGCTCGGGTCGGTCATGACGGCGGCGATCGTGGTGTCGTCGATTGGGGCGGCCTACCTGCTGCTGGGCCGCCATGCCGATGACGCGCGCACGTTCCTGCGGCTGGGTGTGCCGGTCGGATTCATCGCCGCCATGCTGCTCGGGTTCCCGACCGGCGATCAGCAGGCCAAGATGGTCGCGCAGCACCAGCCGGTGACGTTCGCGGCGATGGAAGGCCTGTTCCATACGGTCGAGGGCGCGCCGCTCGTCCTCATCGGGCAGCCCGACACGGAGCGGCTCGAGCTCGACAACCCGGTGCACGTGCCGCGCCTGCTGAGCTTTCTGACGTATCAGCGCTGGGGCGCCGAGGTGAAGGGGTTGACCGACTTCCCGCGCGACGACTGGCCCGACAACATCCCGCTCCTGTACTACGCGTACCACATCATGGTGGGCCTCGGGACGATCTTCGGCGCGGTGCTCGCGCTCGCGGCGTGGCTGCTCAGCCGCGGGACGCTCGATCGCACGCGGTGGATGCTGTGGGCGCTCGCGCTGCTCCTGCCGTTCCCGTACATCGCCAATACCGCGGGTTGGATGACCGCCGAGCTCGGCCGGCAGCCGTGGCTCATCTACGGCATGATGCGCGTCGAGCAGGGGTTCTCGACGACCGTGTCGGCGGGCAACACGCTGTTCACGCTCATCGGCTTCATGGGCATGTACGCGCTGCTGGGCGTCCTGTTCCTGCTCCTCGTCTATCGCGAGCTCGAGCACGGGCCGCGGCCGGCGCCGGCGGGCGCGCACGCGAAGTGACGGAAGGCGAGTCATGGAGACACTGTGGTTCGCGGTCGTGGCCGCCATGCTGGCCCTCTACGTCGTCTTCGACGGCTTCGATCTGGGCGCCGGTATCGTGCACCTCTACGCGGCGCGCAAGGAAGACGAGCGCCGGCTCGTGCTGCAATCGATCGGACCGGTGTGGGACGGCAACGAGGTGTGGCTGCTCGCGGCGGCCGGCGCGCTGTATCTCGCGTTCCCGGCGCTCTACGCGTCGAGCTTCAGCGGCTTCTACCTGCCGCTCATGATGGTGCTGTGGCTGTTCATGCTGCGCGGCCTCGCCATCGAGTTCCGTCATCACATCGACAACCAGGTCTGGAAGCCGTTCTGGGACGTGACGTTCGCGGGTTCGAGCGCGCTCCTCGCCATCTTTCTCGGCGCGGCGATCGGCAACGTCGTCCGCGGCGTGCCGCTCGACGAGCAGGGCCGTTTCTTCCTGCCGCTCTGGACCGATTTCCGCGTGAGCCCGGAGCCCGGCATCCTCGACTGGTACACGGGGCTTGTCGGAGTCGGCGCCTTGCTGGCGCTCGCCGCGCACGGCGCCGCGTGGGTGGTCTACAAGACCGAGGGCGACGTACGGGCGCGCGCGCGAACGGTGGGACGCGCCGTCTGGTGGGGCGTGGCGCTCTTCACCGTCACCGTCACGCTCGTGACGTTCCGCATCCAGCCGCAGGTGCCGGCCCGCCTGCAGGCCGAGCCGTGGGGACTCGTGTTCCCCGCGGTCGCGCTCGCCGGACTCCTGCTGATGCCGTGGCTCGACCGGCGCGGCGCCGAGCGAAACGCCTTCCTGGCGTCGTGCGCGTACCTCTTCGGCATGATGGCGAGCGTCGCGTTCGGCGTGTACCCTTACGTGTTGCCGTCCAACGTCGACCCAGCACTCGGGCTCGACATCTACGAGGCCGCGGCCGGGGCGTACGGGCTGCGTGTGGGGCTCGGATGGTTCATCCCGGGGATGGCGCTGGTGACGGCGTACTTCGTGTACACGTATCATCGACTTGGCGGTAAGGTGCGCGTCGAAGAAGAAGGTTACTGATAATCGGGGTGAGCGCCATGCCAACTTACGAATACCGTTGCGAATCGTGCGGCCACGAGTTCACCGAGGTGCTCTCGATCAGCGAGCACGACACCCACAAGGCGAAGTGCCCGAAGTGCCGGAGCGAGCAGGTCGCACACGTCTTGAGTGCGGTCTCGGTCAAGACGTCGCGAAAGTCTTAGGCTGGAGCTGGTTTCACAACCTGTCGCGCCGGCCTTTCAGGCCGGCCTCAGATGCCGCCGTAGCGCCGGCCTTCAGGCCGGCCTCAAGTGCGACTAAAGTCGCGCGCTACGTCGCACGCGACGTCGGATGTGAGTCGGTCGCTCGACTCTCGACTAGCCTTGATGCGTCAAAACCCACCGCCGTTTCGAGAGCGATGCTGTCCTGGCCG
>CAYHSN010000033.1:0-2792 GCA_964359235.1 uncultured Vicinamibacterales bacterium
CTCGAACGGCTTCTGCAAGTAGTCGAGCGCGCCGAGCTTCATCGCCTCGATCGCACTCTCGATCGTGCCGTGCGCCGTCATCATCAGGATCCGCGGCCGCTCGCTCGCGGGCGTGGACGCGGCGAGCTCGCGAACGAGCTCGAGGCCCGTCATCTCCGCCATCAGGTTGTCGACGATCAGCACGTCGAACGGCCGCCGCGCGAGCAGCCGCTGGGCCTCGCGCGGGCTGCCCGTGTCGACGACCTCGTGGCCGTCTTCGCGCAGGGCGGCTGCCAGCAGGCTGCGCAGCTTGGCTTCGTCTTCGACGATCAGAATGGTGCCAGGGGTCATGGTCGCCTTTCGAGCGGCAGGTCGAGCTCGATCTCGGTGCCTTCGCCGGGCCGCGAGCGGGCCGCCACGGCGCCGCCCAGGCCCTCGACGATGTTCTTGGTGATCGCCAGGCCCAGGCCGGAGCCCGTGCGCTTGGTCGTGAAATACGGCTCGAACACCCGCGGCAGATCGTCGGGCGTGATGCCGGGGCCGTTGTCGCGCACGGTCACCCTCACACGCCGGTCGCCGCCCGCCGCCGTCCGCAGCTCCACACGCGGCTCGACGCCGGTCGAGGCCGCGTGCGGCGGCTGGCGCCCTTCGACGGCCTGCTGCGCGTTGGTCAGGACGTTGACGAGCGCGAGGCGCAGGCGCTCGGCGTCGGTCACGACGGGCGGCAGGCGCGCATCGAGGGCCAGGTGGATGGGCGCCGCGCCGCCCTCGGTTGCCACGGCGCGTGCGGCGCTCCGGCACACCTCGTTCAGATCGGCGGGCGCGAACTCGAAGCTGATGGGCCGCGCGAAGTCGAGCACTTCGCTGACGATGCGGTTCAGGCGCGCGACCTCCTCTTCGACGTCGGCGACCGAGGCCTGCACCTGATCCGGCCGCGCGTCGTCGCGCTTCAGCGTGCGCAGCGACGCCTTGATGATCATGAGCGGGTTGCGGATCTCGTGGGCGATGACCGTCGACAGCCGGCCGAGCGCCGACAGCCGCTCGCGCTGCGCGGCCTCGCGCTGGAACCGCGCGATGGACTCGGTCATCGCGTTGAAGGTCGCGGCGAGCAGCCGCGCGTCTTCGTCCTGCCACGTCGTGGCCTGCGCGGTCGGGATGCGGCGTGTCAGGTCACCTGTCGCGCTCATCTCCCGCATGGTCGCCGTGATCGCGCCGAGCGGACGCGTCACCGTCCGCGCGATGCCGTAGCTCAGAAGCGTCGCCGCGAACAGCGCGACGAGCGCGGTGGCCGCAAGCTGCATGTGCAGCGATCGCAGGAAGCGCAGCCGCTCCGTGCGCGAGCGCAGGATGATGGCCGTCGGCGCGCGGAACGTGTCGGCATCAGGCATGGGGGGCACCCCGGCCTCGGTGCCGCCGGCTGACGGCGGGACGACCAGCGAACGCGTGACCGCGACGTACTCGTCATCACCGAGCCGTGCCGTTCGGACGTCCCGGCTCTCGAGCAGACCCGCCAGCAGGCCGCTGACCGCGGACGGCAGCGTCGACACGAGGATGCGGCGGTCGAGTGCAAAGACAATCTCGCTGTTCGTGAGCGCCTTGAAGCGCTCGGCCATGCGCAGATCGAGGCTGAAGCCCACGCTCAACGTGCCGAGAATCTGGGGCTGCGCCGGATCGATCCAGATCGGGACGGACACGACCTGGAGCACGCCGCCGGGATGCGACCAGAACGACGTCGCTTCCCGTCCTGCCACCGCCTCCCGAATCGCGCCGCGCGCCGCCGCGGAGAGATCGTCGCCAGCGACCGTCCCGACCTGGGCCAGCACGCGTCCGGCCCGACCGGTGACCACGAACAGGTCGGCGCCGATCTGACGGCGGTACTCCTCGGCGACCGGCGCGAGCGTCGGCGGGTCGTCGAGATCGACGGTGGCTTTGAACCGCGGCAGGTCAGCCACGAGCCGCGCCTCGCGGCTGGAGTGTTCGAACAGCGTGGTCCGGTACTCGTTGACGAGCGCCGCGGCTTCTTCGAGCCCGCGCGCCAGTTCGCTTTCGGCTTGCGCCGTGACCGCCGCGTTCACCACCAGCACGGCCACGCCGATCGACAGCACGGCCAGCGCCGCGCTGGCGAGGAAAATGCGGTTGGTGAGCGACGACACGAATGTCATCGGGGTCCGTCCGGTCGGTCGCCTTCATGGCCCAGCGTGAAGTTCAGCTCGACGGCGCCTCCGTCGGCCGGCACGGTGACCGGCTTCGAGGTCTGCGGCGTCAGCTCGTTCCAGACCACGACCGTGTAGGTGCCCGGCGGCACCGCGTCGATCCGGTACCGGCCCTCCTCGTCCGTCACGGCGTAGTACCGGTGGCCGAAGACGAGGATGAACGCACTCATGTGCGAGTGGATCTCGCAGAACACCCGCACGATGCCGGGACGGTCGAATCTGACGGACTGCGAGCGCCCCGAGGCGTACCTGCCGAGGTCGAACGGCCGCGTCCTCGAGAGCGAGAAGACGTTGTGGTAGGTCTGATCGCTGTTCGGGAAATCCACCGTCGTGCCGACGGTGATCGCGAGCACGTGAGGGACGAACGTCTCGTTTCGCTGGTCCATGCGCGCGCGCGCGCCTTCGCGCCCCTCGAACGCGCCGCGCGGCGCCGTTTCCAGATAGACGACGCTTCTGCGGCGATCCGGGGTGTCGCGATGCGGCGGCATCCCAAGATCGCTGACGTTGGGCCGGCGCGCGGTCGGCTGCGCGTTCTGGCGGACCTCGACGCGGCCGGCGATGGCGCCATTCGCCTGGGGCGGCGCGGACGGGAGCGGCACC
>CAYHSN010000033.1:2892-13716 GCA_964359235.1 uncultured Vicinamibacterales bacterium
ATCTGCGCCGACGCCAGGCCCCGCTCGCGCGGGCGGCCGCCATCGCGCCAGTTGTACTGATACTCCGCGCGCGCCACGATGTTGCGGCGCACGTAGTACCCGACCCCGATCTGGGCACGCGTGACCGGCGCGTCCCAGCTCGTCGGCCGGCCGCCGAAGAGCGTGCCCGTGATCCGCGAGAACCCGAGGTGATCGACGCGGCTGGTCAGGTACACGCGCGGCGAGATCCGATAACGGCCTTCGATCCACGCGCCCGTCGAGGTGAGCCGGTCCTCGATGAACGGCGCGCGGACGGCCGGCACGTTCCACGCGCTCACGACCACCTCGCTCCGCACGATCCAGTGATCGCGCGAGTACTCGATGTCGGCGCCAAACGCCAGTTGCGTCGGCGTGCCGCCCGTCGTGCCCGCCGGCAGCGCGGCGGTCGCGCGATCGGACACGAACGGTCCGCGCGCCGCGGAGAAGCCCACGACGAGGCCCGGCGTGGGGTAGACGGCGAGCCGGCCCGAAACCTGCCGGCCGCCGTTGTCGTCGTCGACGCGCGGGCTCGAGAGCGTGCCGGTCGTCAGCGCGAAGGTGGCTTCGATCGGACGCGCGCCCACACGCACCTGGACGCCGGTGTCCCACCGGAAGGCGCTCACGAGCGGCACGCCGCCGTCTGGCGTCGGGTTGCCGATCGGATACGTCACGAGCCATCCGCGGCCGCGCAGGCGCAGCACGTTGTCGGCATTGACCGGCAGGGCGTCGTCCCGCACCGTCGTGAGGTACTGGTACGCGAGCGGATAGCCAATGAGCGGATTGTCGATGCTGTAGCTGCGCCGCGAGAACGCGCCGAAGGACGGAGGAATGCGGCCGATCTGGATGTCGAACGCGCGCGCGGGCCAGGGCCTTACGCGCAGGTACAGCGCGTAGGCCTTGAACGATTCCAGGTTCTCCGTGCGCAGTTCGGTCAGCAGCGCCACCCGCGACGCCGGATACCACCCGGCCGTCAGGGCGGCGCGGAACATGCGCAGCGGCGTGTGGTCGTAGTCGGTGTAGTTGAAGTAGCCCGGATGGTCCTGAGACCCGATCGCCGCCGACACCTCGCCGCTCACGACAATCTTGCCCCCGGCGAGGGCGATGGGCTCCGAGGGGAGCACCTGGGCCAGCCCGGCCGTGGGGCCCAGCAGAACCGCCGCGCAGGCGATCCGGACGACGGTGAGTCGAGGCGTGCGCAGCATGTCGGGTCAGGCGGGACTTGTCGAATTATAATAGGGGAGTCATGGGACTGCTCGATCATCGGTTCGAAGACAACTTCATCACCACCAACGTCGACAGGGTTCTGGCCTGGGCCCGTCAGTCGTCGCTCTGGCCCATGGGATTCGGCCTGGCCTGCTGCGCGATCGAGATGATGGCGACCGGAGCGTCACGCTTCGACATCGCGCGCTTCGGCGCCGAGGTCTTCCGGGCGTCGCCGCGCCAGGCGGACCTGCTCATCGTGGCCGGCACGGTGACGAAGAAGATGGCGCCGGTCCTGCGGCGCCTCTACGACCAGATGCCCGAGCCCAAGTGGGTGATCTCGATGGGAAGCTGCTCGAACGCGGGCGGCCCGTTTCCAACCTATAGCGTGCTGCAGGGCGTCGACAAGATCGTGCCGGTCGACGTGTACGTCTCCGGGTGCCCGCCGCGGCCCGAGGCGCTGTTGTACGGACTGATGCGCCTGCAGGACAAGATCATGCGCGAGAACACGGTGCTCCGGAAGGAGCGGCTGATTCGCGTCGGTGAGACCGAGCCCACCAAGATCGGGGACCGCGCCTGATCGGCGCGAGCGAGAGCCATTCATGCAGCGACTGACGCGCTTCTTCCGCACCATCTTCCTGACCGATCTCATCAAAGGACTGCTCGTCACCCTGCGCTATACGCCGCAGCCGGCGTTCACCTTCCAGTATCCGGCCGAGCGGCGGCCGGTCGCGCCGCGTTTCCGCGGGCTGTTGCGGTTGCAGGTCGAACCCGAAACCGGGGCACAGGTCTGCATCGTCTGCGATCAGTGCGCGAAGGCGTGTCCGGACGATCTCATCGCGCTCGGCGGCCACCGCGAACCCGGCCAGAAGATCAAGATCCTCGACTACTTCGACTTCAACCTCTCCCGGTGCAGCTTCTGCGGCCTGTGCTCCGAGGTCTGCCCCACCAAGCCCGTCAAGGCGCTCATCATGAGCGAGGATTACGAGCTTGGCAGCTACAGCCGGGAAGCGCTGATCCTTCGGGTCGACGAGATGTACGACGGGGTGCCGATCGAGCAGTACACGCGGTAGGCCTGAGTCGTCCCACCCGACCGGGCGGGGGCCCGAACCCGCGCCGAGCGTCTTTCCGGTTGACACACACCGCCCCGGTGCGGCTAACTATCCGGAGCCCGACGCCCCCCGCAGCAAAAGAGGTCCTGATGCACACCAGTGTTCGCATGGTGCTCGTCGCGCTGGCCGTGGCGGTGGCCATGCCGTTTCTGCCCGGCGCGTCGCCTGTGGTGTCCGCGTCCGATGAAGTCCAGCTCCAGCTTGCCGATCTCCTGTTCGCCGACGGGCGGTACGTCGAGGCGCTCGAGGCGTACCGGCTCGTGAAGTCATCGCCCGACACCGCGCTGCGCGCGCGCGGCCTCACGGGGGTCGTCAAGTCGCTCCTGCGCCTCGGCGATTTCCAGCCGGCCCTGCACGAAGCGACCGAGCTTCGGACCCTGACACCGCGTGAGCCGGAGGCCATCGCGCTCCATGGCGATTCGCTCTGGGCGGCCGGCCTCTTCGAGGAGTCGGACGACGCCTATGACGACGCGCTGACGATCAGCCCCGATCTGCCGCGCGCGCGCCACGGGGTCGGCCGGTCGCTCGCCGCGCAGAGCCGGCTCGACGCGGCGAGCGGCGAGGTCCTGGCGGCGCTGAAGTCGGCGCCCGAGGAGGGGGAGTACCACTACACGCTCGGCTCGATCTACGAGCGCCAGCGGCGCTTCGACGACGCGGCGGCCGAGATGCTGAACTACGTGAACCTGCTGCCGAACAAAGACTTCAGCGACAAGGCCGCCTGGGCCAAGGCGCAGGTGCGCTTCCTGCGGTCTTTCGCGGGGCGTAAGCCCTTCGAGATGGAGCACGGCGACGAAGTTCACGTGGTGCCGTTCCGGCTCGTGCGCGACAAGGTGATGGTGGAAGGGCGCATCAACGGCGGGCGCCCGATCGATTTCGTGCTCGATACGGGCGCCGAACAGACCGTGCTGTCGCTGCCGGTCGCCCGCCGCGCGGGCGTCGTGCCGGTGACCTACGTGCGCAGCGCGGGCGTGGGTGAGCTGGGCATTCGCGGCCTGCAGATCGGCCGCCTGGATTCGCTCGAGGTCGGGCGGCTCAAGGTCAAGAACCTGACCGTGCTCATCAAGAACCCGCCGCTCACCGGCATGCCGACGAATGAAACGGAGGGCTTCTCGCCGCTCGCGCTGGGTTTGTCGATGATCGTCGACTACGCCCGCCGCCAGCTCATCATGGCGAAGCGCCTGCCCGAGAGCGAGTACGACACCAGGTTGCCGCTGCGCATGCACCGGCTGGCGATGGTGCGCGGCACGCTGAACGGCGAGCACCCGGCGAGCTTCGTGGTGGACACCGGGGGCGAAGTCATTTCAATCAGTCAATCGGCCGCCGGGCTGCTCGACTGGGATCCGGTGCGGCGGCGCATTCCGCTCAAGGTCTACGGCTCGTCCGGCTGGGATCCGGACGCCTTCCTGCTGCCCGGCGTGGACCTGCAGTTCGCCTCGATCCGGTTCTCGAACATCCCGGTCGTCGTGCTCAACCTGCGCGTGCCGAGCGTGCTGCTGGGGTTCGAGGTCGGCGGCATCGTGGGCCACCGCTTCCTAAAGGATTACCGGGTCGCGATCGACCTCGACAAGAGCGAAGTGCGGCTGAAGGCCCTCGAGTAGGGTGGATCAGCGGGCGGGACTACACACGTCCCGCCGCGAACCGCTGCTTGGCCTTGAGCCGCTCGGCGCGCCGCGCGTGCGCCTCCTGGGCCTTTTGCTTCTCTTCCTCCGTTTCCAGGATGAGCGGGGGCACGGGAATCCGGCCTCCCGCGCGATCGATCGCCACAAACGTCAGGTAGGCGCGGCTCGTGAGCCGCCGCGTGCCCGTCAGCGTCTCCTCCGAGAATACCTCCACCTCGACTTCCAGCGACGTCGTGAACGCGCACGTCACGCAGGCCTTCAACAGGATGAGGTCGCCGACCTTGATGGAATGCAGGAACTGCAAACCGTCGACTGCGGCCGTCACGAGCAGGGAGCGGGTGTGGCGGTGGCACGCGATGGCGCCGGCGATGTCGATGAGGTGCATGACGGTGCCGCCGAGGATGAACCCGAGCGGGTTCGCATCGTTGGGGAGGACGACCTGCACCATCTCGGTGGCGGATTCGGAAGGGCGCTTCGGAGATAGATCCATGTCAGTGAATTGAAGGATTTCAGGATTGCATATTTCAGGATTACGTACTTGCGGGATCGCGAATCTTCCCGCAATCCTACGGATTTCTTCTCAGGCTCTCAGTTGCAGCCCTGTTTGTCCAGGAACGCCCGCAGCGACAGGCGCAGTTCGTCTGGCAGGTCCTGCTCGCGCAGCGAATGGAGGAGCGAGATCGTCCGCTGGTAGCTGCGCACCGAGGCGACGCACGCCGGGCAGCGCGACAGGTGCCGGTTGAGGTCGGCGTGCACTGCTGGTGGAAGCTGGCGTTCCAGGTAGTCCACCAGCAGTGCGATGACCTCGGAGCAAGGGCGCATAGGACGCAGGAACGAGGAACGAGTCACGAGGAACGAGTGACTACTCAGAAATCATATCCAATCCACACCTTGAACTGCGCCTTCCGGAACGCGCTGCTGCCGCCGAAGCCGCTGTACACGACGTCTTCCCAGTTGCGGTTGAAGAGCGTACGCCACGACCAGTCGAAGTGGATCGGGAAACCGAGCGCGAAGGTCTCGAGACCGATGCCGTAGGCCGCGCGGCCGTCCTGCAACCGGAATCCGTCCACGACTGTCGGCGAACCGTAGACCGGATCGTACGTGTTCGTGTTGAAGTTGGGCACGTAGTCGACGATGGGCCTGTAGAGCCTCGTGCTGTTGGCCGCGAACTGGAACGGCTGCTCGTTGAACGACGCGCCGCCGACGTTGAAGAACAGCACGCCCCGGATGCCGCCCAGCACGCCGATCGGCGTCGCCATCGCCTCGATCAGCGGAAACCGCAGCTCGGCGTTGCCGAAGAACCCTCGATTGCCGACGAACTCGAGGTACTCGTAGCCGTGCATCTCGGAGTTGCCGCCGAAGTAGAAGAAGTTGGGATAGTTACCCCAGCTCTTGAAGCCGCGCGCGCGCAGCGCCAGCAGTCCCGTCGTGCCGAGCCGCATGTAGTAGCGTGCGTCGAGATCGAGCGTCTGGCTCGACAGCGTGTTGCCGATCTTCGGCGAAAACTGGTACCCGAGACGCAGCGTATTGCCCGCGAGCGGACCGAACTCGCGGAAGACCGTCGTCTCCTGCACGAACGTGACGCCGAACGGCGCCATGGTGCCGTTCCGGAAGATCTGCCCCCCGTACGCCTGCTGCTGGTACTGCTGCGCCAGCTCCTCGAGCACCGGGTCCTCGAACTTCTCCTTGTACTGCACCAGGCCACCGTACATCTCGAGCCGGGCGTAGCGGTTGAGCGGATAGCTGGCGTAGAGGCTGGCGCCCTGTGAGGTGCGCGTCGCGATCGCGAAGTCGCGGTCGATGAAGGCGAATGCCGGATCGTAGGTGTATCCCGCCGCTCCGTAAAAGAACTGGGTCTGGGAGAAACCCTGCAGCGCGTACTGGAGCCGGTGGGAGATGTTCACCATGGTGCCCGCGATCGTCCGGTACTGGGAGATCGAGGCGTAGTACATGTTGACCTGTTTGTCACCCAGGACGTCGGTGAACGTGACGGCCGTGCCGCCGTAGAAGTTGCCGCCGCTCGTGACACCGAGGTTCACCGGCGGCCGGCCCTCGAGGAACATCTTCTCCCACGAGCCCTTGCGCCGCTTGTTGTCGGCGATGAGCGTGTGCGTCAGGGGCGCCTGGAAATCGACGATGGGGCCGGGCGCGCCGTAGTCGCTGGCGACCACGGTCTGCAGCGGGTCTTTCCGCTCCAGCGCGTGGATGCCGTATTCGCCCTTGGAATAGGTGACGAAGGCGATCCGGTTCGTGCTCCCGTCGCGCAGCACGACGGGCGACACGTTGCCGGCGGCCGCGTCGGTGTATTGACGCAGCTCCCCGGTTTTCAGGCTGAGCGTCCAGACGTTATAGATGTTCGCGTTCTTCGCGATCTCCGGGTCGAGCGGCTGGTTCGGATCGGTCGCCGTCGAGGCAAAGACGATCGTCTCGGCGTCGATGAACTGAGGCGACACGTCGTCGTGCGTCCCGAAGGTGAGCTGCCGCCTCTCCTTGGTCTGCAGATCCATGCGGAACAGCTTGTCGTTGCCGCTCACGCGCGTGATGTACACGAGCGACTTGCCGTCGGGCGCGAAGGTCGGCGCGTACTCGGCGAACGCATCGTCGGTGAGGTTCGTGATCTCCTTCGTCTGGAGATCGAGCAGAAACAAGTCGCCGACCGCGCCCCGCAGGCCGGCAAACACCACGTAGCGGCCGCTCGGGTCGATGTCGGGCGACTCGGGGGCGTCAATCGACGGCAGCTCGATCCGCTC
Source organism: uncultured Vicinamibacterales bacterium (assembly GCA_964359235.1). Classification (GTDB taxonomy): domain Bacteria; phylum Acidobacteriota; class Vicinamibacteria; order Vicinamibacterales; family JAHECP01; genus CAYHSN01. The sequence goes on from CAYHSN010000033.1 coordinate 9,592, forward strand.
CTCGATCCTGCGCGTGACGACGTTCTGCAGGATGAGCGATCGGTGCTTCTCGGTGCGCACGAAGTAGGCGAGCCGGTCGCCGGCCGGCGCCCACGCCATCCACGGCACCGTGTTGAACCGCAGGCCGCCGCCCGTCGCCAGGTGCTCGAAACCGAGGTCCTTGTCGAACCCCTTCGTGAGATTCCGGATGACCTCGCCGTTCTTGGCCGAGATCAGGATGATGTCGAGCTCCTGATCCTTCCGGTTGCCGGCGGCGACCGCCAGGAGGTCACCCGACGGCGACGGCTCGATTGACAGCACGACGACGTACGGCGTCTTGTCGCGCCGCGGCGCCAGGTTCTTGCCGTAGTCGGCCGGCCGCTGCTTGTCGCGAAACGGCTTGAAGCGATCCTTCAGGTACTTGTCGAACTGCTCGTCGAACTCGTCGGGCTCGAGACGGAAGGCGTCCTGATAGGCGTTCTCGCCGCCGCCGATGACGCTCTTGCGCAGCGCGAACAGGAACTGGCGCAGGCCTTCCTTGCCCCAGCGCGACTCGATGAACTCGAACGCGGCGTGCCCCAGCGTGTACGGGAGACGGCCGTTGACGAAGGGCTCGGTCTCGAACTCGCTCATCTTCGGGACGATGTCCGCGAGCGCCGCGTCGCGCACGGCCATGAGGTCGATCGGATTCCAGTAGCCCGCCATGTAGTTGGCGAGCCCTTCGTCGACCCACAGCGGCAGCCCGCGGCGGATGAGCGAGCGCGGAATGATGTCGAACTCGAAGATGTGCGTCAGCTCGTGCGTGATCAGGCGGTAGAGTTGATCGGGCGGCTCGTCGATCGGCAGCACCATCCGATCGCGCGACGGCTCGGCAAACGCCAGCACGCCTTCAGGCATCTCCTCCGGCACCACATTCTGCTGCTGGAACTCGCTCTGCGTCTTGAAGAGCACGAGCGGGACCTTGGACGCCAGATCGTGCTTCAGGTCGGCGCTGATCTGCTGGTACGCGCTCTCCGCGTAGCCGGCCACGCGCTCGAGATGCGGCTCGAGGGCGCTGTAGTAGTAGATCTCGAAGTGGTCCGTCGTGTAGATGTGCCACTCGAAATTGTCGTACTTGACGCGGTTCTTGCCGTAGTACGGCACGAAGGGCGTCTGAGCCAGCGCTTCGAGGGGCACGAGTCCCGCGAAGGCGAACACGAGTGCCACGATGCCCAGCCGCGCGCGGGCTCCACGCTGATGCGTGTGCATACGTCACTCCCAGAAGAACGGCAGCAGGGAGGCAGGCAGCCCGACTGCGCGAAGCCCAAGACGGCAGACGCCCCCGCCGGACTTGTCCCGATGTTACTGTGACTATGACGGTTGCTGCAACGCCGGGGATCCCATGTGTGGCCCGTGCGTCAGCAAGCGTCGTGCCCGGTGCACCGTCTCAGTCAGCCCCTGAAAACGGCGCGTTGGTGCGGCAGGGGATCGCAAGCTGTCGTCCCCGAGGGCCGGCGGCTGCCACCTGTCGGGGACACCGGTCTGGCCTATACTGAGTGTCGAGGAATAAGCAGGCGCTTTCAGGTGTTTACGGTCACAAGAGCGCCCGACCGCGCACCATGATGCTTCGGCGACGCTCCGGCGGCGGCAAGGCAGCCGAGGTGCAGGATCCCTTTGCCAGGGAGGCGCTGTCCTACCTCGACAGCCTGTACGGCGCCGCGCTGCGGCTGACCAGACGCGCGCCGGAAGCGGAGGACCTGGTTCAGGAAACCTATCTCAAAGCCTTCCGGTTCGCTCCGTCCTTCGAGCGGGGTACGAACCTCAAGGCGTGGCTGTTCACCATCCTCCACAACACCTGGCGGAATATGCGCCGGCACGACCACAGAGATCCGATCGACGTCAACAGTGAGACCGTGGAACGCGCCGCTGCGACCGCCGAGAGCCAGATGACGCCCGAGCAGCTGCTGACCCGCGCGACACTTGACGCCGATTTGCAGGCCGCACTCGACTCGCTGCCTGAGACGTTTCGCCAAGCGGTCTGGTTGCGAGACGTGGAGGAACTGAGCTACGCCGAAATCGCGAGCGCGCTCGGCATCCCGGCCGGCACCGTCATGTCACGCATCTCGCGCGGCCGGCGCCTCTTGTACCGGCGGCTGACGGAAAGCGGACCAGACGGCGCGCGAGCGCCCCGGCGGCTCACCGCCGAGACATCCGCGTCTCGATAGACACGAAATCAGGAACGCCATGGACACATCGCGGTCGAGACCCTGTGACGAGATCGAGTTGCTGCTCACGCCGTGGGCGGATGGCGAAGCGCCGGCCGCAGACCGCGCGGGCGTCGACGCGCACCTGTCGCGTTGCCCGACGTGCCGGGCGCAGGCGACGGCCGAAGAGGCCGGGCGGGCCGTGCTGCGCGCGCGGCGCGCGAGCCTCGCGCCGTTGGCGCCGGCCAGCTTGCGGGCGCGATGCCAGCCGCCGACGTCGGCGGTCTCGCTGGTACGCCGCTGGGTGCCGCTGTCGCTCGCGGCGACGTTGGTGCTCGCCATTGGCGGCGCGTTCCTCTACAGCCTGAACAACCGCGTCGACGCGCTGGCCGCGTCGATCACCGCCGATCATGTCAAGTGCTTCAAACTGGCCGATACACACCAGAGGGCCGAGGCGGCCGTCGAAGCCGCGCGCTGGGAGCAGCGCTTCGGGTGGAAGGTGGCCGTCCTGCCGGGCGTCGCGGCCGACGATATCCGCCTGGTCGGTGTGCGGCGCTGTCTCAGCTCGGAAGGACAGGTCGCCCATTTGATGTACACGTGTCAAGGGCGGCCCCTCTCCGTGTTCGTGTGGCGGAAGCCCGAGTACAATCAGCGGGAGGTCGAAATCCTCGGCCACAAGACGCTGCTCTGGTCCTCCGCCGATCGGATGTACGCGGTCGTCGGAACGGAGTCTCCCGAACGCATGGCTCGCGTGGCGGCGTACGTGCGGCAGATCAAGGAATGACCGCGGAAGGACCACGGAAGGACCACGGAAGGACTTGGAAGGAAAGGGCGGCTGATGAAGATACGGTGGATGGTCGCGGCGGTGGCGGCAGTCGGTCTGGCGACGGTGACGTTTCCGGTCATCACCGGGTGTGGCTCGAGCGCGAGCCGTTCGGATGGCGACAGCAAGGCCGCGCCGGACGCCTCGGCCTGCAGCGCCAAGGCGGCGCCGGCGAACCTCGAGTTCACCCTGACCGACATGAACGGCAAGGCGGTGAGGCTGGCCGACTACAAGGGCAAGGCCGTGCTGCTCAACTTCTGGGCGACGTGGTGCCCGCCGTGCAAGACCGAGATTCCGGTCTTCATCGAGCTGCAGGAGAAGTACCGCGCTCGGGGCTTCGTCGTGCTGGGCGTCTCGACCGACGATCCGGCCGACGCGCTGCGCGCCTTCGCCGCCGAGCACAAGATGAACTACCCGGTGCTCCAGGCGACCGAGGAGCTCATGGACGCGTACGGCCCGATCTGGGCCATTCCGGTGTCGATCTTGATCAATCGCGACGGCACGATCTGCAAGAAACACATGGGCCCGGCGACCAAGGAGGAGTTCGAAAAGGATATCAAGGCCGTGCTGTAGTATGATCAGCCCAATGATGAAGGGCTTCACGCATGCGCGACTGTCGTGCGGATGCCGGGTGACGTTCCGTGAAGGCACGGAAGGCAGCCCGGTGACCGTCATCGTGGAAGTGAAAACGCCCGGCTGCCCGCACTCGTTTCACGTCCAAAACCTGCCGCTGTACGACTACCGCGAAGCGCTGCGTCCGTCGACGCGCTTCGGCCCACCGGTCGAAGGCGAGTACGAAGAAGAAGGCTAACCCCTCGATTCGCGCTGGAATCCGTTCGACTCACGCGTCACGCGAGGTTTCCCCGGCGTTGGCGCCGTCCCGATCCTTCAACCGACCGGCTTCGCGCAGGGCGCGCCGCAGCAGGTAGTCGATCTGGCCGTTCAGGCTGCGCAAATCGTCGTTCGCCCAGCGCTGCACGTCGTCCAGCACCTCCCGATCGATCCGAAGCAGGAAGCGTTTGCGTTCGGCCACGGTCGTCCTCACTGACGCTTCAGTGAATTGCATCTCATTGATAAATCGTCCCGGTGTTGATGACCGGCTGCGCCGCGCGCTCGCCGCACAGCACCACGAGGTGGAAG
>CAYHSN010000034.1:0-11361 GCA_964359235.1 uncultured Vicinamibacterales bacterium
GTCCGGCCGCCGTCGATCGACTTGAAGATGCCGCGCTCGTCGTTCGGCCCGAAGGGGCTGCCGAGCGCCGCGATCCACGCCACGTCGTGGTTCGTCGGGTGGACGGCAATCTGACCGATCTGACCGGCGTTCTTGAGACCGGTGAACTGCCACGTCTTCCCCGCGTCGATCGACTTGTACATCCCGCGGCCGATGATCACGTTGCTGCGAATGGCCGCGCTCCCCGTGCCGACGTACACGACATTCGGGTTCGACTCGGAGACGGCGATCGATCCGATCGATCCCGTGGCGATCTGACCGTCGCTCACGGGCGTCCACAGGATGCCGCAGTCATCGGTCTTCCACACGCCGCCGCCCGTGCCGCCCATATAGAAGGTGCACGGCTGCCCGCGCACGCCGCTGATGGCGGTCACGCGGCCGCCGCGGTGAGGACCGACCGAGCGCCATTTCAGATCCTGGTAGAGCTTCGGATCGACGATCTGATTGGCGTCAGACTGGGCGAGCAGGCCGTGGGCCCAGACGCCGGCCACGGCGAGGAGGAACACCAGGATGAACGTGAGACGCATGCTTCGACGTGTCATGGAACGCTCCGTCGGGTCAGGTGATGGAACACGGGTTGGACACAGACGAACGAGGTGGGCCCAAGGTGGCCCTGACCGGGGAAGTATAGCGGGTTTGGGCGGCAGGATCACGGCCGGGACTGGGGACTCGGGATTGGGGTCTGCAGATTCTGCGTATGCGAACGAGTTCGGCCGGTGCATTTCCCGCCTGGTGACACTACCACCCAGCGAGTTTCGGGCGCATTCTCAGCCGGTTACCGCGGCACGCGACTCGCATAACCCGAGGCGGGCCGCCCGCCGGTGCTAGAATCGGCCCAATGGAGCCGAAGGACGCGATGAGGCCGGCCGAGTCCTCGACCAAGTTCACCCGGGGGGACCTCTCCGCGTTCCCGCAGGACGGCAAGCGGCGGGAGATCATCGACGGAGAGCTGTTCGTGACCCCTTCCCCGAGCCTTCGGCACCAGGACATCTCGATGCGCCTGACCGAGGCGCTGTTGCTGTATCTCCGAGAGCACCCGGTTGGACGTCTGTTTGCCGCGCCGCTCGACGTCATCTTCTCGGATTTCGACGTTGTCGAGCCCGACTTGCTGTTCGTGAGTCACGATCGCGCGGACATCCTGCAGGACTGGGTGCGCGGCTCCCCGGATTTGTGCGTGGAGATTCTGTCGCCGACGACGCGCCGGACCGACGAATTGATCAAGCGGCGGCTCTACGAGCGGACCGCCGTGCGCGAGTACTGGATCGTCGACCCGGAACTCGAGAGCATCAAGATCTACCGCCGCGCCGAGAGCGGCTTCCCGCGCGTGGCGGAACTGAGCCGCGAGAACCGCGACACGCTGACGACCCCGCTTCTCGCCGGCCTCGGCATCAGTCTCGACCAGCTCTTCGGCTGAGTGTTCCGAATCCGCGCCCCGCGCCTCACGCCCCATCCCCCAGGCCCCAAGCCCCAAGCCCCAAGCCTGACGAAGTGCGCTAGGCTATTGCCTTCACCGTGGAGGTCTGTCCGTGGACTGGATCACCAACCCCGAAATCTGGATCGCCCTCGTCACGCTCACCGTGCTCGAGATCGTCCTGGGCGTCGACAACATCATCTTCATCTCCATCCTGGCGTCGAAGCTGCCGCGGGCCGGGCAGCCGAAAGCGCGGCGCGTGGGCCTCGCGCTGGCGATGCTCATGCGCATCGGCCTGCTGTTTTCGATCACCTGGGTCATGCGCCTCAGCGCGCCGCTCTTCACCGTCGTCGGGCAGGAGATCTCGGGCCGCGACCTGATCCTGATCCTCGGCGGCCTGTTCCTCATCGCGAAGAGCACGTTCGAGATTCACGACAAGCTCGAGGGCCAGGAAGGACACGCCTCGGCGAAGGTCCCCGCGAAGTTCGCCGCCGTGATCGTCCAGATCATGCTGCTCGACATCGTCTTCTCGCTCGACTCGGTGATCACGGCGGTCGGGATGGCGCGCCAGATCGGCGTGATGGTCGCGGCGGTCGTCCTGGCGGTGGGCGTGATGATGTTCGCGGCCGGGCCCATCTCGCACTTCGTCGATCGGCACCCGACGGTGAAGATGCTCGCCCTGAGCTTCCTGCTGCTCATCGGCGTGGCGCTCGTCGCAGAGGGTTTCGAGCAGCACATTCCGAAGGGCTACATCTACTTCGCGATGGGGTACTCGGTGTTCGTGGAGATGATCAACCTGCGCGTGCGGGCGAAGGCCCGGCCGGTCCGTCTCAGGCAGGCGTACACGGAGTAGTCGGGAGACAGGAAACAGGAGACAGAATCAGGGCCCGGGGCTGGTCACGCGGTCACGCCTGCGATCGAGAACACTCCACCCTGGCCCTCCAGTCGTAGCGCGCGACTTCAGTCGCGCCAGGCTGTCAGGCGCGTAGGCTCCGAGCAGACGCTAGCGTCCGGCCGGCACCTTGCGCTTCAGCTCGTCGAACCAGTTGGTGACGACGACGAACTGACCGAGCGTCACTGTGGGATCGGCGCTTGGAATGAGCATCAGGAAGCGGTCGCCGTCCTTGGTGACACTAAAGCCCGGGGATTCGTACTCAGCGATGGCGGCGACGCCATACGCCCCTTCGAACAAAGCCCGGGGCGTCCCGAGTAGGAATTCGGGTTCCCGGGTCACCTCGACGACCATCATCGCCCGGCGCCCAGACGTCAGGTTCGTCGGCGACGAATAGAAGAGTTCTCGACCTGTCCGAGACCAGGTCGGTTGCACACCGCCGTTAGTCGAGGCCTGCAATCGGCCGCCGCGTTCGGTAAGCGCGCGCACGTAGACTTCCTCTCGGCCCGACTCGTCCGAGATACGCGAGCCACCGGCCGTCGGGTGACAGGGCGGCCTGTGATTCGGAAAAGGGCGTTTGGAAGATGGGCGACGGCGCACTACCGGACTTCAGGGGGAGCATCCAAAGGTCCGGCTTGCCCGTCGCATCGGCTTCAATGTAGATGAGGAATTCTCCGCCTGGAGAAAACGCTTCCGGAGACTGGTAGCCCTTCTTTTCCAGCAGCCGTTCCACCTCACCGCTGAAGTCCGCCGGCTTGCGACAGAGGTCATAGCCGCCGTCTCGATTCGACGTGAACGCAAGCCAGCGACCGTCAGGCGACCATCGCGGGTTACGATTAGAGCCTTCTGCGGTGGTGAACCGCGTGAACGCATTGCGGGCCGCGTCGTAAATCCAGATGTCAAGACCACCTTCGTCGTTCCCCATCTCGACGGCGGCGCGCCGGCCGTCCGGCGAAAGCTGGGGCGTACCGAGCCACCGTCCTGTACGGATTGGAACCGACCTGCCCTGCCTGTCGACCCACGCCAGCGTCACGCCGAGCTCACCTCGAACGTAGACGAGCGACCCTTCTTCGGAGACAGCAAAATTGGCTGCGCCAGCGGCGAAGGTGAGGATCCCTTCGATGATCGGCGCGGGTTCGCCTCGCAGCTCGAGGCGTTCAGCGTCGAAGGCAACGGCAAACAGCGAAGACTCGCGCACGAAGAGCAGATGCCCGCTGGCCGCAAAGACCGGGTTCGATGCCTTGTCCACGAGCATGCGGCGCTCGCCTGTTTCCAGAGACAGGACGACAACACTTGCGCTTTCGAGCGCTCCGCGCCCCGCGGTGGCGAGCACAGCCCTTCCCCCGGGCAACGCGTCCGGCCATCGATACCAGAGCTCCCCTTTGGTCCGATCTGGTTCCGCAACGACGCGCGGTTTGCCTCCGGCGCTCGGGACGGCCATCAAGCTTCACCACGCGATCCAACGCACGCGGCACCAGCGGCTGGTTCGTGGAGATCGGTGGTGGGTCGTGCTCGAGAATCGCTGCGATCATGCTCGCCTGGCTCTTTCCCTCGAATGCCTTCCTTCCGGTCGCCATCTCGTACACGATGGCCCCGAAGGCGAACAGATCGCTTCGCGCGTCGGCCTCCTGTCCCTCCAACTGCTCGGGCGCCATGTAGTGCAGCGTGCCCAGGATGCTGCCTTCGCTCGTCAGTGGTGCGGTCTCAGTGGGCGCCGCCGTTGCCGGCGCGGCCACGGCGCCATGCCGCGGGCGCAGCCTGGCCAGACCGAAGTCGAGCAGCTTGGCGATCGGCGGAGCTGAAGCTCCGCCTCTACGCGTGAGCATGATGTTGCCCGGCTTCAGATCGCGATGGACGATGCCGCGTCCGTGAGCCGTGTCGAGGGCGTCACCGATTTCGATGGCGTAGCGGAGGGCTTCGTCGATTGGCAGGGCCGGGTCTTTGGATCCGGCCTTCCGCTCCAGCCGCCGCGCCAGCGTTTCGCCTTCCAGGTACTCCATCACCAGGAAGTCGACATCGTCCTGATGCCCCACGTCGTGGAGGACGCAGATGTGTGGATGTTCCAGCGCGGCGATCGCCTGCGCCTCGCGCTCGAACCGCTGGTGAAGCTCGGGGTTGTCTTTCAGGTGTTGGGGCAGGACCTTGATCGCGACGCTGCGGTTCAGGCGCGTGTCGCTGGCCTTGTAGACCTCGCCCATGCCGCCGGCGCCGAGCGCCGCAACAATCTCGTACGGGCCGAGGTGCGCTCCGGGCTCGAGGGTCATGGCTGGAGCACGGGAGCCGCCGACGTGAACGGACGCCGAGGTGAACGGGAGTGCGCTGAGTGGCTGGCAGGATGTTAGGACCGGGCCTCGGTCAAGTCAACTCCATGCACGCTCGGTGCGTCCGCTTGATCACGGACCGAGACGCGGAGATGATCAATCCGCGCGTCCTGCAGATTTCAGGCCTTGGTTCAGGCCAGATTGGTGGGCACCATGCGAGTTCCCCTGCGAACGTTTCTTCCTCTCTTGTTCCTGGTGGCTATCCTGGCCTGGCTGGGCGCGTGCGGCGAGAGCCGCGCGCGCGGTCCGGCGCCGGCAGACTTGGTGTTGCACAACGCGCGCGTCATCACGATGGACGAGGCGAAGCCGGCCGCCAGCGCGGTGGCCATCGCCGGCGAGACGATCGTGGGTGTCGGCACGCTGGCGGAACTCCAGCCGCTCATCGGGTCCGACACCAAGGTCCATGACCTGGCCGGCCGCACCATCATCCCGGGTCTCAACGAAACGCACATCCACGTGCGCGACCTGGGTTTCGAGCAGCACTACGCGGTCAACCTCGAGCCGGCGCGAACGATCGCGGACGTGCAGAGGTTGCTGCGCGAGCGACTGGCGACGTTGGACCGAGAAGGCCGCCTCGGCGGGTGGCGATATCCGACGACGGGGGAGACCGGCAAGTGGCTGTTCGGCCTGGGCTGGACGCAGGACCGCCTGGCCGAGAAGCGAATGACCACGCGACAGGAGCTGGACGAGGTCTCGCGCGACGTCCCGATCTCGCTCAGCCGCATCTACAACGGCATCGCGGTCAACACGAAGGTGTTCGAGCTGCTGGGCGTCGACTTGGACGACCCCAGGACCTACCCGGCGTGGTTCCGAAAGGATCCACCCGACTTCGAGGCCGGCGACATCATCTTCAGAGACCCCAAGACGGGGCTCCCAACGGGTGTCTTCGTGGGCGCGCGCGCGCCTCGGCTCGTCGCGAAGGCAATTCCCGAGAAGTCGTTCGAGCAGAAAGTCGAGAGCCTCGTGCTGGGTCTGAACGTGCTCGCCTCACTCGGGATCACGGCGGTCGTCGAGGCGGGCAGCAGCATGGGCGAGGTGACTCGGGTCTACCAGGCGGCGTACGACGCCGGCCGGCTGCCGATTCGCGTCGTCGTCTACGACGGCTGGTATCGAGGCGGTGATCCGCAGGGACTGGGTGAGCCATCCGAGATCGAGAAGCGGCTGAGAGGGCTCGGCTTCCACAACCTCGGGGATCACATGTTCCGCGTCCGCGGCGCCAAGTCGTCGGCCGACGGCGGCATCGGATCGCGGAGCGCGGCGGTGTCGGTGCCGTACCTGCCGATTCCCGATGATCCTCGGGGCGGCCGCAACGTCGGCGCGTTTCGCGATCCGGACTTCAACCGGCGTCTCGCGCAGTTCCGGGCGCTCGCCGACTACGGCTGGGAGATTCATGCCCATGCCTGTGGGGATGCGGCGATTCGCCAAACGATGGACGTCTACAAGGTGCTGATGGATCGGATCAGGGCGACGAACCCGACGGCCGATCTTCGCTGGAGCATCATCCACGCGTATCTCCCCGACGAGCCGGCGACGTCAGTCATCCAGGACATGGCGCGCTATGGCGTCGTCGCCGCCATCAACCCAGCCAACCTCTATTTCGAGGGCGATTCTTTCGTGCGGAACATCGGAGCCGAGCGGATGGCACGGCACACGCCGTTCAAGACGTTTCTCGACGCCGGCATCCGCATGGCGTCGGGGTCGGATTATCCCAACAACTCACCCGATCCGTGGATCGGCCTCTACGCGATGCGCACCCGGCGGCACCAGATCTCGGGCCAGGTGTTCGGACCCGAGCAGACGATCCCGTTTCTCGAGGCCCTCAAGACGTTCACGATCAACGGCGCCTACCTCACCTACGACGACGAGCGGCGCGGGTCGCTGAGCCCTGGCAAGCTGGCCGACTTCGTGGTGGTCGACGCGGATCTGCTGAACGTCCCGGACGAGGCGCTGCTCACCATGAGCACGAAAGTCCTGGCGACGATGGTGGGCGGACGGATCGTGTATCAGCGGGAGGGGTTCGCGTTGAAGTAGCGCGTCGCGCGTGCCACGCCTGCAGCCCGAAGCCGACACGTTGACTGACGAGTGGTATGCTGGTCGCACGCGGACTTCCCATGACACTTCTGGCCTCGCGTGCTGGTCGCGTGGCGCTCGCGGTGCTTCTCGTCGCGATCGCGGCCGTCGCGACTGACGCCCAGGATCCCTGGCAGTGGCAGGGCTGGCGCCAGAGACGCGTCGCGCCGCGCTTCGCCACGCCAGAGAGCTTTGACGGCGGCTTCAACTTCTGCCGCGTCATGTACGACAGCGTGCGGCGCGAAGCGGGCGGCCAGGGGTGGTGGACCGACTATCCGATCTCCGACATCAATCTGTCGATCCGGCTGTCGCAGATGACCACGACGCGCGTCAGCCTGGACGACCGCGGCGAGCCGGAACACGTCGTCGTCCGCCTGACCGACGCGGCGCTCTTCCGGTGCCCCTTCGCGATCATCGAGGACGCGGGGACCGCCGCCTTCAGCGACGCGGAAGTCGCCGGTCTGCGCGCCTATCTGCTGAAAGGCGGATTCCTCTGGGTGGACGACTTCTGGGGCACGCGCGCGTGGGAGTCGTGGATGGGCGAGATCGCGAAGGTGCTGCCGCCCGCCGAGTATCCCGTGCACGACGTGCCGATCGATCATCCCATCTTCCGCACGCTGTACCACGTGGAGCGCCTGCCGCAGATCCCGTCGATTCAGTTCTGGCGGCAGAGCGGGGGTTTCACCTCGGAGCGCGGCGCCGACAGCGCCGAGCCCCGCGCGCGGGCCATTTCCGACGCCCACGGGCGTGTGATGGTCCTCATGACGCACGACACCGACATCTCGGACGCCTGGGAGCGGGAAGGGGAAGACCGGGAGTTCTTCTATCGCTTCTCGATCGACGGGTATGCGGTGGGGATCAACGTGGTGCTCTACGCGTTGACGCACTGACACATCACAGCAGGCTCCGGGCTTCGAGCTCCCGGCTTCGGGACCGCCTATGCGCACGAGCTGACTTGCGCCGGTGACGCCTGTCGATTGAGGCAGGCGGCGCGCGCCCCGCCCCCCGGTCACCCCACGAGCGGGTTGCGGACCACCAGCCCGGGAAAGCGACCGAAGTCGCGATCGACGCTCCACAGCTCGCGCACGCCGTGGATCTGGCAGACCGCCACGACGTGCGCGTCGTGGACCTGCGGTCCCGCGATGCGCCCGGCCTCAAGCGCCGCGCGGAGCGCGGGCCAGTACTCGTGCGACTCAGCGAGCAGCACGAGACGCGGCGACTCGAGCCATGCCTCAATCTGATCGACGGCCTGCGCGAGCGGCGTGGGCGGCTGGTAGATGTGCGGATGCGTGACGATGGCGATGAACTCGTGCAGGCAGGGCCAGGGGATCGCCCAGGTGGATCGCCCCTCCGCCAGCTCCGCGACGCGCGCCGAGGCCGCCTCGTGCCAGGGCGAGTCCTCGCGGTGCGCGTACACCAGCAGGTTGGTGTCGACGGCGATCATGCCCCGCGCCCCTCGTAGGCCAGGTCGCGGATCCGCTCCCAGGGGGCGCCGGCCACGCCGAGCTGAAGGCCCTGGCCCTTGAACGAGGCCCGGCGCAGCCGAAAGGGCTGCTCGTCCTTCCGCGCGTCGAGCACGCGCCGGAGACCTTCCTCAATGAGCCGGCGCACCGGGACACCCTCGCGCGCCGCGGTCTTTCTGGCCCGCGCGAGCAGGCCGTTCGGAATCTCGACGGTTGTCTTCATATGGCGAGACATATTCTAACATACGTCTAGATGTAGAGCGTCGTGACGAATCGGAGAATCCAGTGACTTTCACCCACTGTCAGATCAGAGCTACCTATGGTGACTTGTGACCGCTGGTGAAATCACGCGGCGCGATCTGGGCCGATGGGCGCCGGCCATCACATCAGGGTCGGCGCCGGGCCCGCGCCGCGGCGATCCGGTCGAAGTGGCTGTCGCGGTGCAGAAGCCCGACGTGATGATGCTCGGCGCAGGCGGCGACCACGAGGTCGGTCGGGGGAATGGTGACGCGGGCGGCGCGGCAGTCGCGCGCCAGGACGTAGGCCGCCTGCCAGACCGCCGGCAGGATCGGGACGATCTCCAGCTCCGCCGCGGCCAGCCGGGCGAGCCGCTGGCGGCGGTTGTAGTCCGCCAGGGCCGTGACGACCGCCCAGGCGGACGCGCGCGCGCACCGTGCGCCATCTGGGATCACGCCGTCTCCTCGATGCCGGTCGCCAGGATCCGATCGACCGCGCACACCAGCCCGGGTTGCTCGGGCGAGCGGACCGACTCGCCGCGACCGGCGAGGCACGCCAGGACGTACGCGCCGCGCCGCAGGTGGTACACCTCGATCAGGCCGGCGTCTGGATCCACCAGCCAGTACTCGGGCGCCCCGTACCGCGCGAGGAGCTGCATCTTCTTTCCGCGATCTGTGACGCTCGTGTGCGGCGATAACACCTCGACCGTGACGTCGGGCGCCGCCCGGATGGGCTCGCGCAACTGGACCCAGTGCTGTCGCGCCCGCGAGAACACCACTACGTCCGGTTGCACGACGTCGTAGTCCGACAGCAGGATGTCGATGGGGGCGGCGAGCACGACGCCGCCGTGCCGCTGCACCCATCTTCGGAAGAAGGCGTAGAGATTGAGCGCGACGATCTGGTGCAGCGGAAGGGGCGCGGGGATGACGAACACCTCGCCGTCGTAGATCTCGTACCGGCGCCCGTCCTCCGGCGCGCGCTGCAGATCGAGGTAACTCACCTGCGGCCGCGCCACGTTCAGAAGCGCCATGCTGTGCGCCTGGTGTGGCAAGTGTCGTGCCGCTGAAGAACGCCCATGAAATGTAGAGAGCGTGCGCCGGCGTACGCAGATTCCGCCACTCGCGTGCCAGGCCATCGGTGAAGAAAGCTCACACCGCCGGGGCCCGAAACCTGAAGCCTGAAGTCCTGGAGTGCGCTACTCGTCTCTCGGAAAGAGCTGCTCGAGCGCGTCGGCGTGCGTGGCGAGGAACAGGCGATCCTTATCTCGGCCGACGAGTGCCTTCGAGTGGACGATGTGCCTGAGGCGGGCAACGGGGATCGGAACGCCCTCGACGGTGAACTCGCGGCGCTCGGTCCAGACCGTCTCGAAGTCGAAGCCGGTCATGACCAGCGTCAAGTCGACGAGCAGCCCCTTTCCGTCGGCCGCCCTGACCGCCGCGCGCCGTTCGACAACCGCGCGTGCCACGACGTCATCGCGAGGGATGTCGAGGGGCTCGGCACCGCACCAGAGCGACAGACCGACGTCTTCACACGCGCGCCAGGCCCGAAGCGTGTTGGCCGGTTCAAGGGGTAGAAACAGATCGCGATCCTCGGTAGTGAAGGCCGTGCCCGCGTCGACCGCGTAGAAATTCGCGCCCCAGACGCCGATCACGACGAAGCGGACGTCGTGCTCACGTAACGTTCGAAGCAGATGGACGAAGGCATCCACAGTCAGCGAATCCTCACGGCGCATGCCCAGAGCTGGGCAGCCTCCTCGATGCAGCGCGGCACCCAACTCTTGTCGGCGCCCGGCGCGTTGACCGGCGAGGCCTCCTGCCGCTCGACGTGCCGCAGGTAGGCGTCCGACAGCGTCACCGGACCTGTCTCGCGCGGCATCCGGCGGAAGCGGTCGAGCAGCTCCCGGATGTCCATCCGCTTGACCTGGTCTTCGCTCAAGCCCTCGAGGGGGTTCACGAGCGGATTCTACACCCGGAAGGCCGGACTGAAGTCCGGCCCTACGACCGAGGTAGCGCAGGCTTCAGCCTTGTGTCCGGCGCCTCGCGGGGCCTTTCAGTACACGCCCCGGCGTCGCGCCCGTCAGCGCGCCGTCGCGGACGATCGGCACACCGTTGACGACGACGTGCCGGATGCCGACGGGAAACTGATGCGGATCGCTGTAGGTGGCGCGATCGGCAACCGTTTCGGGATCGAAATTCGGATGACATCGTCTTCGCTCATCGACTCGATGCCGTGTACGGATAGAGGTCGAGTGTGACGTCCAGGCCTTGCGCCCGCGCCTGATCGACGAGCGCGAGACTTTTCACGCTCCAGCCCCACTGCGTCCGGCCGACGGCCTTGTGATGCTGCACCTGCGCCGGCAAACCCGCCTCGCGGGCGATGGTCGTGAGCTCCGAGATCGACTCGAGCAGGCGGAGCGCTCCCGATCTGCGCGCGCGCCATGAGAGGCGCGGTCAGGACGAGCGGGGCGATGAGCAGGAATCGGCCGAGCAGCAAATGGTGCATGGCCGACCATTGTAAGGCCGGCCTGGGGGAGGGGAACCGAGGGCCGGCTGAAGCCGGCCCCCACAACAAGTTCGGCCAGGCCGGACGTGACTCCGCCCATCGGTCTAGAGCCGGAGCCGACGCGAGCACGGCGGCGCAGGGCTTCCCCACGCCCTCGAATGTCGGCGTCCTACCTGTTCAGCACGAGCGGACCCCGGATTTCGCCGCCGGGGTTCGTGGTGGTGTGGACGTTCACGTAGAGCATTTCCGGATGCGCCGCCAGGATCTGCAGGAGGTCTCTCACGTCGACGAGTCCCCGAGTGGGCTGCGCAGTCAGGCCCGCGCTGAGATCGATCGAGCCGCGAAGCTGAACGTCGCCCGCGAGGCCGCCCGGGGGGTTCAGGCTGATGATGACCGGACCGTTCGCGGTCGCCACACCGAGATGGA
>CAYHSN010000034.1:11461-13521 GCA_964359235.1 uncultured Vicinamibacterales bacterium
CGCGTAAGTCGGCGCGGACGCCCGCCGTCTGGATCTTTGCTGCGGCCGGATGTTACGCTCAGGGCCGCCTCAAGCCCCACGTCCCGAGCCCGTGGCCTTGGAGGCCTGCGCCACGACTGTCATGGCCAGCTTTCGGATTCGTCTGATTCACTGGAACGCCGACGAAGCGCGGGCGCGCGCCGCGGTGTTGCGCCCCGCAGGCTACGTCGTCGACGCGAACCCTCTCAGCGACTCCACATCGCTGCGCGAAGTCGGCACCCGGCCGCCAGACGCCATCGTGATCGATCTGAGCCGCCTGCCGTCGCACGGGCGCGACGTCGCGCTGGGCTTCCGGTCGTACAAGGCCACGCGCCGCGTGCCGATCGTCTTCGTCGAAGGCGAGACGGAGAAGGTCGCGAAGATCAAGACGCTCCTCCCCGATGCGACCTTCACGACGTGGGCGCGCATCCGCACCGACCTGAAGTCGGCGATCGCCCATCCGCCGGCCGATCCGGTCGTGCCCGCCTCTAACCTCGCCGGGTACTCGGGCACGCCGCTGCCGAAGAAGCTGGGTATCAGGCCGGGATGCGTGGTCGCGCTCGTCGGCGCGCCGGCGGACTTCGAGCGTTCGCTCGGCGCGTTGCCCGCGGGCGCGACGCTGCGGCGGCCTGGGCGCGGCGCGCGCGATCTGACGATCTGGTTCACCGCGTCGCGCAAGAACCTCGAGAGCAACATCGCCCGCATGACCATCACGATCGGCCGGACGCCAATGTGGATCGTCTGGCCGAAGCGGGCGTCGGGGATGAAGACCGATCTCACGCAGCAACACGTACGCGAAACCGGCCTGGCGGCCGGCCTCGTCGACTACAAGGTCTGCGCGGTGGACGCGACGTGGTCGGGACTGCTGTTCAAGAGGCGGCGGCCGGTGTGAGCACGCTGCACATCGTCCTCGTCCACGGGCTCGGTCTCGTCATCGTGGTCTTCGGGATCGTGCAGTCGGGCGAGCGCGTGCAGGTGCTGCTCTACGCGTTCATCCTCACCTGCGTCGCGCAGCTCTTCACGATCGAAGCGCTGATGCGCCTCGATCGCACCGGCTCGCTCAGCTGGAAGCAAGTCGCCCGCAGGCTGACGAGCCCGCCCGAGCCTGGCCGCGAGTCCTACCCGGTGACCAACGAGAGCACCGGGCAGGCGACCGGGTTGAGCGGCTATCTGATCGTCACGGCGGTGTTCTCGTTCTTCGGTTTCATGCTGGCGAACGTGAACGCTGACCGCGAGTTTGACCTCGATGCGGAGACGTTGGCGAGCGATGTCGTCTGGGCGCTGTTCGTGACGGCCGTCTACTGGGCGCAGGACCTGGTCTCGCGGTCGCTCGTCATCGACTTCGCCGCGCCGCGCCGGGTCAACTACGGCTACAACACGAAGGCCGTCACGGTGCTGGCGCTCGGGGTGCTGACGGCCGGTGTGGTGGTGGTCGTCCGGCAGGAGCTGGGCCGGGGCGCGTCGGGGTGGGTCGTGCTCGGGCCGCTGCTGGCGTGGCGCGCGGCGTACGACGTGTCGATGGGGATCACGCTCGCGAAGCGCGCACGGGGCGTGACAGATGGTGGGGCCGGCTGACCGCCTCCGCCCCGACTCCGCTCTCCGAGCTTCGTCGAGGTCTCGCCGTAGCGCTTCGCGCGAAGGCGGACAAGGCTACGGCGGTCCGCCGAAGCTCCATGCGAAGGCGGAAGCCGGCCCCCACCTCGTTCCTCATTCCTCGTTCCTCGTTCCTCATTCCTCGTTCCTTCGTCATTGCCCGCTGCTCGTCGTCAGCTTCGCGCGCTCTTTCTTCTGCTTCTCTACCATCGCCGCGACGTCGGCCAGGAGCTTCTTCGCGTCGTAGGCGATCCCGTCCTTGATCGTCCACTTGATGCCGCCGACGTACTCAGGCCTGCCGGTCTTGTCGTTCAGCCTCAGCGCGCCAGTGGCGTAGAGCACCTTCAGGTTCTCGAGCGGGTTCTGATCGACGATCACCATGTCGGCGAGCAGGCCCGCGCGCACGACGCCGAAGTCAATCGGCTTCCCCTTCGGCTCGTGCAGCGTCA
>CAYHSN010000035.1:0-13513 GCA_964359235.1 uncultured Vicinamibacterales bacterium
ACTTCCGCCTGCGCGTGAAGCTCCGGCGGACCGCCGAAGCCTTGGCGGAGGCGGTCAGTCCGGCCTGTCGGGCGCATCTGAAGATGCGCGCTACGTGCCATGCGATTTCTTCACAAGCTCTGAGAATCAGGAAGCGAGACAGAAGTTAGCGCCCAAGAGGCGGCAGGGCATCCCCCACCGACACCCTGCCTGTCCTTGGGCCGACGCTCGCGCCGCCTACTTCTTGGCCTTGCCCTTCTTGCCGGCCTTCTTCGCCGGCTTCTTTTTCGCCGCCTTCTTCGCGGCCGCCTTCTTGGCGGGCTTCTTCGCCTTTTTCGCGGGCTTTTTCGCGGCCTTCTTCTTCGGCGCCGCCTTCTTCGCGGGCGCTGGCGCGGGCTGGGGCGCGGGAGCCATGGGCTCACCGCCGGGCATCGGTTGGTCGAACATCATCGGGCTCTTCGTCTCGTCCATGATGGCTCCTGTAAGGTTCGTCGACGAGGTCCGCGTCAAGCGGACCGGGGCTCCAATCATACGCAACTGGCGTCAGGCTTCAAGAGCGAACTGCAAAAGGCGCGATTCTACCGATCGGGCATGGTCGTGACCGCCTTGCTCTCCTTCGTCCGGTACTTTTCGAACCACGCCATGAGGTAGAGCTGCTGCAAGAGCTGGTGCGACGGACGCCGCCAGCCGTGGAACTCCTCCGGCATGCGCACCATCAGGGTGTCGGTTTTCCGGACCATCTTGAGCGCGCGGTAGAACTCCTCGGTCTGGGTGATCGGCGTCCGCAAATCCGCCTCACCCGTCATGACCATGGTCGGCGTCGTGACGTTCGCGACGTAGTGCAGCGGCGAACGCACGGCGTACTCCATCGGATCCTCCCACGGGTACTTCTGGAACTGGCGGTACCAGTTGATGCCGTCGGTCGTGCCGACGAACGAATGCCAGTCGATGACGGGCCGCATCGACACGGCCGCGCGGAAGCGGCTCGTGTGTCCGACGATCCACGCGGTGAGCAACCCGCCGCCCGATCCGCCGCACACGAAGAGATTCTCCGTGTCGATCCAGCCCTTGGCGAGCGCGGCATCCACACCCGCCATCAGGTCGTCGTAGTCCTTGCCCGGATAGCTGAACTGGATGCCGTTGACGAAGTCCTGGCCGTAGCCCGTCGAGCCGCGCGGGTTGGTCCACAGCACGGCGTAGCCGTTGGCGGCCCAGTTCTGGAACGCCCAGCTCCAGCCGACCGAGTACATGCTCCAGGGCCCGCCGTGGATCCACAGCACCATCGGGTACTTCTTGGCCGGATCGAAGTTGGCGGGCTTCATGAGCCAGCCCTGGATCTTCAGACCGTCGGGCGCCGTGTACCACAGCTCTTCGGCGTCGGCGAGCGTGACGCCCTGGATGACGTCCGCGTTCACATCGACCAGCACCTTCACGTCGGGAGGCTTCGCCATGGCGAACGTCACGAGCGCGCCCGGCTGCTTGATCGACGAGCGCACGGCGGCCGCCTGACCGTTGCGCGCGATCGACACGCCCGCCAGCATGTGCGTGCCGCTCGTCACCTTCTTCGGCACGCCGCCGGCCGCGCGCGCCACGAAGTACGTGTTCTCTTCGCCGCGATCCTGCATCGAGTAGTAAACGCCCGAGCCATCAGCCGCCCACTCGATGTCGCCCGGCGAGCTGGGTAGGGCGCCAGTCCAGAGCCGCTTGCTCCCGCCAGCCGGGTCCATCACGTACAGGCTGGCCAGGTGGCTCGTGAAGTTCTGATCGTCGTAGCCCGTGTAGGCGATCCACTTTCCGTCGGGCGACACGGCGGGGTTCCCGTCCGGACCCTTGCGATCGGTGAGAGCGTTCACGTCGAGCGTCGCGACGTCAATCGCGTACACCTCCGAATCGCCCCTGAGGTACTCGGCGTCGGGCTTGCGAATGCCTGACACGTAGATGGTCTTGCCGTCGGCCGACCACTCGGGCGCGCTGTGGTTGTAAGTGCCCGACGTGATCTGCCGCGGCGTGCCGCCGACGAACGACTCGACGACGAAGACGTGGTTGTAGCTCTTGAACGTCGGGCCGACGCCGTCGGCGCCCCACGACGCCCGATCGACGATCACCGCCCCCTTCGCGAGCTGCGCGCCTTTCGGTGTCTGCGGCAGCTTCACGGGCAGGATGGGCGTCTCGTCCTGCAGGTTCATCGTGAACAGGATCCACGTGCCGTCGGGGGACCACTTCAGCCCGCCCGGGTCGCGATCGACGTGCGTGAGCTGCAGCGTCTCGCGCGTGTCGGCCCACATCACGTGAATCTGCGTCGAACCCGAGCGGTTCGACAGGAATGCGATGCGCTTCCCGTCCGGCGACCACACGGGCGCGCTGTCGCGCCACGTGCCGTCGGTGAGCTGGCGCAGGCGCTCGCCCTTCACGTCGATGATCCACAGGTTCGACGAGCCCTGGTCCTTCATGATGTCGACGAACCCGCGGGCGAAGACAATCTGCGACCCGTCGGGCGCGATCTGCGGGTTGGAGATCGACTCCATCTGGAAGAACGTGTCCTTGTCGAGGTACTTCGCTTTCGGCTGCGCAGCGGCCGGGAGCGCGACGACCAGCGCGAGCACGACCGTCCAGGCAGCGATTCCGGCGCTTCGGTGGCGATGGCCCATGGCAAGCTCCTGAGTCAGATCCAACGGGGCTGTAGCGTAGCACGGGCGGACGAGGGTGCAAATCCTAAAACCGGGCCGGCCGCGCGAGGTCCGCGGATTCTGCGACGCCTGCCCGGTCCCAGGGCCGGTTTTCGGCCGTTTCCGCGTGGCACAGGTCTGGCGATCGACGATGCTAGAATGGCGCTCGTGAAGGTGGTGCAGCCGCTGCAGATGCTCGCCCGCTGCGGCGTGACCTTCGCAGAGCCATGAGCGATGTGCTCCGGTCCTGGCTCCAGCAGCTCGAAGCCCGCCATCTCGCCGACCTGCGGTTCGCCGAAGTCACGCGCGCGCTGCGCGCGCTTTCGTCCTCCTACGTCGAGCGCCGCGGACGATTGGCAGAAGGGGCCGCGCTTCAGGGCGCGGGGAAACGCGCGGCGTTTGCGCTCTTCTACGGTCCGCTGCACTTCTTCCTGGTGCGCGAGGTCGTCCGCGCGCTCGGCGCGGCAGCAGACGACGTGCGGCCCATCGTCGATCTCGGGTGCGGAACGGGCGTCGCGGGCGCCGCGTGGGCCCTCGAGTTCGCGCGACCTCCTCGTCTGGTCGGGGTGGACCGCCATCCGTGGGC
Organism: uncultured Vicinamibacterales bacterium; assembly: GCA_964359235.1. Classification (GTDB taxonomy): domain Bacteria; phylum Acidobacteriota; class Vicinamibacteria; order Vicinamibacterales; family JAHECP01; genus CAYHSN01. The sequence goes on from CAYHSN010000035.1 coordinate 3,232, forward strand.
GATCGCCGAAGCCCAGTGGACCTACCGCACGCTCCGGCTTCACGCGCACACGGTGCGGAACGACGTCGGCCGGCATCGCCTGCCCGGCGCAGGCGCCGCCATCGTCGCGGCGTACTGCATGAACGAGCTGGATCCAGCGGCGCGCGCGGCGATGCTCACGCGCCTTCTCGACGCCGCTGGCCGCGGCGCGCGCGTCCTCGTCCTCGAGCCGATCGCCGGCTCGACGGTGTCCGACTGGCATCAGTGGGTCACGGTCTTCGAGCGCGCGGGCGGCCGCGCCGATGAATGGCGGATCGCGTTGGAGCTTCCGGACGTCGTGCGGCGGCTCGAGCGAGCCGCCGGCCTCGATCACCGCGTGGTCAGTGGGCGATCGCTGTTTCTTCCTGGTACTCCAGGTCGAACCCGCCCTCGGTGATGGCCGTCGTGGTCCCGCACCGATCGCAGGTGCCGTGCGAATAGAGCGTGTTCGGTTCGTCGAAGGCGAGCCGGGCGCCGCAGCCGGTGCACGTGAACTTGAAGTAGACACGCCCGCCGAACACCTTCACGGTGTCGTCGGCGAGTTTCAGGAGTTGCTCGACGGGAAGGTCCCGCATGCGGCCCTCCGGCCCGAGTCGCCCCGGGCACCAGACTCTGTATCGGCCGCACGCCGTGCCGGCTTCACGTGGCAGCCGTGGTGCCTCAACCGGTAGAGGCGGGGCTTCAGAGCCGGAGAAGAAATCGTCGTAGCGCCGGACTTTAGTCCGGCCTGTCGGGCGCATCTAAAGATGCGCGCTACGTACGATGCGATTTCTTCTCAGGCTCTTCAGCCCTGCCGAGGTCGGCGGACCTGAAGGTCCACCTCTACCGTGCTACGCGATTTCCTCATAGGCTCTTCAGACCTGCGCCACGCAGACCGCGGCGGGTGTCGGCCGCGCTTCGCGGGCGGCGTCGATCCGGGCGAGGCCGTTCAGCAGATCGTTCACCAGGTCCTTCGCGTTCTCGCACCCGGGCGACAGCCGGATGAGCGTATCCGACAGCCCGAGCCTTCGCTGCTCCTCGACCGGAATCGACGCGTGCGTCATCCGGGCCGGGTGGCACACGAGCGCCTTCACCCCGCCGAGGCTCTCGCCGAGCGTGAAGTACTTCAGCGACGACACGAGACTCACGACTTCGTCCACCGTGCCGTCGAGCTCGAACGACACCATGCCGCCAAAGCCGGTCATCTGCCGCCGCGCGACCTCGTGACCGGGATGGTGCGGCAGCCCCGGGAAGTACACGCGGCGCGCGAGCGGATGACCGTCGAGCGCCTGCGCGATCGCCTCCGCGTTCTCGGCGTGCCGCAGCATCCTGAGCTCGAGCGTCTTCAGGCCGCGCAGCGTCAGCCAGCAGTCGAACGGCGACGGCACGCCGCCCGCCGCGTTCTGCAGGAACTTGATCGGCTCGAACACCGCCGCGTCTTTCGCCAGCGCTGCGCCCTGAATCAGGTCCGAGTGCCCGGCCAGGTACTTCGTGACGCTGTGCACGACGATGTCGGCGCCGAGCGAGAAGGGCTGCTGGAAGAACGGCGTCGCGAAGGTGTTGTCGACGACGACGAGCGCGCGGCGCGCGCGGGCGAGCCGGGCGATGGCCGCGATGTCGCAGACGAGCAGGCGCGGATTGGTCGGCGACTCCACCCACACGAGGCGCGTCTTCGGCGTGAGCGCCGCCTCGACCGCGGCCAGATCCGAGAAGTCCACCTGGCGTGCGACACAGCCGAGCGGTTGAAAGATGCGGGTGAGCAGCCGGTACGTGCCGCCGTAGACGTCGAGCGGCGTGACGATTTCATCGCCGGGCTTCAGGTGCGCGAGCAGCACCGCGTGCTCGGCCGCGAGACCCGAGGCGTACACCGCCGCGTGCTCGACACCCTCGAGCGCGGCGAGCACGTCTTCGAGCCGGCGGCGGGTCGGGTTGTTCGTGCGGGAGTAGTCGAAGCCCTTGTTGACGCCGGGCGCCTCCTGCTCGTAGGTGGACGTCTGAAAGATCGGCGCGATGAGCGCGCCGGTTTCCGGCTCCGACGGCTGGCCGGCATGAATCGTCTTGGTGGCGAAGTCCATGGGTGGCTCTCCTTTTCTCAGTCGACAGTCGACAGTCGGCAGTCGTCAATTCTCCAGCACACGAACGGCGTGGGTCGCGCCGCCCGTGGCGGCGCGCACGGGCTCGAGGCCGCGCTCGAGGTGATCGCGCGAACAGGCGTGCGTGATCGCGCCCAGCTCGTCGTGCGAACCGGCGTGCTCGGACGGCGCGGCGCGCCTCAGCCACACCCGGTGCGCGGCGAGCAGCTCCGACAGCGCGCTCTCATTGGGCGCGCCGGACGGAAACTCGAAGCGGACGAACCAGGGCGTGATCGGCGCGCGGCACGTCGCCCGTTCCCGCGGCCCGCGCCACGGCGTGCCGTTCGCCGCCGCTTCACGCCAGAGCACGGCCTCGACCACATCGTCCAGCAGCGTGGCGGCCGTGACGTCGGGCCCGGCGCCCGGCCCGCTGAAGAACAGGCCGTCGACAAACCGGCCGTCGATCGCGATGGCGTTCAAGCGTCCGGACACGGCGGCGAGCGGGTGCCGGTCGGACACGAAGGCCGGTCCGACGAACGCGTCGACGAACGCGTCTCCGAACGACGCGTACGCGACCGGCTTGATGGCGCCGCCGAACGCGGCGGCCTGCGCGAGATCGGACGGCGCCAGCGCGCCGATGCCGGTGGTCTCGATCGCGCCGGGCTCGACGCCGCGCGCGCCGAAGCAGGCGGCGAGCAGCGCCAGCTTCTCGGCGGCGTCCACCCCCTGCACGTCGTTCGACGGATCGGGCTCGGCCAGGCCGAGCGACTGCGCCCGGCCGAGCGCTTCGCCGAACGGCAGATGGTCGCGCGCCATCGCCGACAGGATGAAATTGCTCGTGCCGTTCAGGATCGCGCTGAGGCGCGTGAGCGACGCCACGAGCGGGCGCCGTTCCAGCGCGCCGATGAAGGGCACGCCCGCGAGGGCGCAGGCCTCGAACCGCAGCGACGTGCCGTACCGCGCCGCGATCCCCTGCAGCTCCTCCCCGCGCGCCGCGACGAGCGACTTGTTCGCCGTCACCACGGGTGTCCCGCGTTCCAGCGCGCGCGTGACGTGACGCCACGCCGGCTCGACACCGCCCAGCGCCTCGACGATGACGTCGTGGCGGTGGCGGAAGAAGGCGTCGGGATCGGCCACGAGCGCGACCGGCGGCGATCCGGGCGCCCGCGGCCGCGCGGCGTCGCGGACGAGCGCGCGGGTCACGGCGAGGTCGACGCCGCGGGCGCGCAACCGATCGCGCCCGAGCACGGACGCTCGCGCGACCGCCTGTCCGACTTTGCCGAATCCCAGCAAGCCCACGTGCACGGTTCTCATCGTCGAACCTCTCCGGCGGCGCCGGCTTCAGGTCTGGAATGCCAGCCGGGCACACCGACACCCGTCCCCGCGCGGCGCGCACATGCGTCTTCTTCGTTCGGCCGTGTCCGGCTTCCCTGGCCCGAGCCCAGTCGAGGGCAGCCGGACCCGCCGCGGTCCGCCTCGAAGGCGGACACGACCGCGACGGCGCGATGCGCCCGTCGCAGACGCGTCACGTCAGGCGAGGGCCGCCGGGCGCGAAAGCATTGGGAGTGAGAGTCGCGGCCGTCCGGAGATTGCCGGGCGACCCGGTTTTATCTCTCCCGTTGCCGGGCAGGACTTAGCACCTTGGCCGGTTGCCGCCAGGTTGCTGTGGCGTCGTCGGGCCTGTTCCCTCAGCCACTCTGGATAAAGCCCTTCGGAGTTCGAAAGGTAGCGGCAGGATAAATCAGGCCGGTTGAGGCTGTCAAGAACAAAATCATTGTGTGTGGATGTGGTGATGTCATGAGGGACGAGGAACGAGGAACGAGGGACGAGTCACGTGTCATGACGAGCAACGAGGAGCGGGGGCGAGTCACGGGCAGCGAGTAGGGATCACGCGGGCCGGCACAGCGCGGCGTGATCCTACTCGTTACTCGTTGCCCGGTCCTCGTTACTGTAAGTAGTAATGCCTGATCGGCTCCAGCGCGTCGTCCAGCTCGTACACGAGCGGCACGCCGGTCGGGATCTCGAGCTTCGGGATCTCCTCGTCCGGAATGCGGTCGAGGTGCTTGACGAGCGCGCGCATGGAGTTGCCGTGCGCGGCGATGAGCACGCGGCGGCCCGTGCGGATGTCGGGCGCGATTGTCTCAGTCCAATACGGCAGGACGCGCGCGACGGTGTCCTTCAGGCTCTCGGTCAGGGGAAGATGCGAGGGATCGAGTCCGGCGTAGCGCGGGTCGTGGCTCGGGTGGCGCGGATCGTCGGGCTCGAGCGCCGGCGGCGGCACGTCGTAGCTGCGCCGCCAGAGAAACACCTGCTCGGGGCTGTGCCGCGTCGCCGTCTCGGCCTTGTTCAGGCCCTGCAGGGCGCCGTAGTGGCGTTCGTTCAGCCGCCAGTGAAGATGGATCGGCAGATACATGAGGTCCATCTGTTCGAGCGCGATCCAGAGCGTCTTGATCGCGCGCTTGAGCACGGACGTGTAGCAGGCGTCGAACAGGAAGCCGGCCTCGCGCAGCCGCCGGCCGGCCGTCTCGGCCTCGGCGACGCCCTTCTCGCTCAGGCCGACATCGGTCCACCCCGTGAACCGGTTCTCCTTGTTCCAGACGCTTTCACCGTGACGAAGCAGGACGAGTTGGATGATCGACATGACAGAGACAGGAACGAGGAATGAGGAACGCGTGTCAGTAGTCAGTAGCCGGTAGCTGCCAGTAACGAGTAACGGGTATGAGTGCCGACGCGCAGCCGTTAAGGCAGTATACCCGACGGATGCCACCTTGGACGTGGCGGAGCGGCACGGGCGCGCGGCCGACATCGAGCGGAACAAGTCCCGTTCATGCTTGAGATTGCGGGGCCGGTCCGTTAAGCTGTAGCCGCGAAACGCCGGTCGTCGTCCATCCCGCTTCAGCGACTCAATCCGTGTACGAACAGTATTACGGCTTCGCCGAACAGCCGTTCAGCCTCACGCCCGATCCTCGCTTTTTCTACGGCGGCGAGTCGCACCAGCGTGCGCTCGACGATCTCCTGCACGCCATCGCCCGCGGCGAAGGCTTCCTGCTCCTGACGGGCGACATCGGCACCGGCAAGACCACGCTCTGCCGGACGCTGCTCGACCAGCTCGGCCGCCTGACGTTCAGCGCGCTCGTGCTGAACCCGTTCGTGACCGAAGAAGAGCTGCTGAAGGCGATCCTGGTGGACTTCGGCGTGGTCAGCAAGGAGGAGGTGCGGCGCGGCGCGCTCGTCGGCGCGTCAAAGCAGGAGCTGATCGAAGTCCTCAATCAGTTTCTGATGTCGCTCTCCGGCATCGGCGCCATGGCGCTCGTCGTCATCGACGAGGCCCAGAACCTGCCGGCCGCGACGCTCGAGCAGGTCCGCGTCCTGACGAACCTCGAGACGGACCGCCAGAAACTGCTCCAGGTCCTGCTGGTCGGACAGCTCAACCTGGTCTCGATCCTGAAAGCGCCCGAGATGCGCCAGCTCGATCAGCGCATCTCACGGCGCTGCACGCTGAGCCCGCTCACCCGCCTCGAGATCGAGGCCTACATCCAGCACCGCCTGCGGCTGGCCGGCGGCACCGCCACGGTCGCGTTCACGGACCAGGCGTTCGATCTCATCCAGCGCCTCTCGGTCGGCATCCCGCGCGTGATCAACATGCTCTGCAGCCGCTCGCTCGAGATCGGCCAGCACGAAGGCGCGTCGACGGTCACGCCCGACCTGGTGCGCGCGGCGGCGCGGCAGCTCGGCCTCGAACCGCTGCGCCGGCGCGCGAGCGATCGCCGCCGCGACCGGTTCAGGCGGTGGAGCGTCCGCCTCGCCGCCGCCGCCGTCACCGCCGTGGCGTTGCTCGCCGGCGCGTATCAGGTTGTGCGCGACTACGGCGTCCCGCTCTGGCAGCCGGGCGTGACCCGCAGCCTGTCGGCCGGGGTGCCCTCCCCGGCGCGGCCGCCATCCGCCGTCGCGCCGGGCGCGCAGCCGGCCGCGCCGATCCCGCCGCCGATCGATCAGGGCTCGGCCGCCCCGCCCGTCGCACCGCCGGCCCCGAGCGTGGCGGTGGCGCCGGCGCCCACGCCGATCTATTCGATTCTCGTGGGATCGTTCGCGGACCGGACCGACGCCGAGCGCGGCGCCGAGGCGCTCAAGACCGCCGGCTATCTCGTGCGCGACATCGTGCAGACGGAGGGACGGCTCGAGTACCGCGTGCTCGTCGGCCGCTACGCCGACCTCGCGCTCGCCCGCCAGCACGCGGACCGCCTGGCGCAGGATCCGTATTTCAAGGAAGCGACGGTGGTGACAGAGCGATAGTGAAGGAACGAGGAACGAGCAATGAGGAACGAGTGGGGAACGAGCAACGAGGAAGGAGCGCTGCGGCGCCGACTCGTTCCTCGTTCCTCGAACCTCGTTCCTTCGTCCGTCATCGACTCGCCCGCTTCCTGACTGTCGCGGCTCCCCTCGCGCTCTTCGCCATCAGTACTTTCGCCGGCTTCTTCTTCTCCCCGCTCACGCGGTCGAGGCTCTTCCGCAGCGCCTCCATCAAATTCACGACCTTCGGCGGGGCTTCCTCTTCCTTCTCGACGACCTCCTGGCCGGCGATCTTGGCGTCGATGATCCGCTTCAGCTCGTCCTGGTACTCGTCGCGGTACCCAGTCATATCGAGGTCACCCTCGAAGCTCTGGATCACCTGCCGCGCCAGCTTCATCTCGTCCGGCTTCACCTTCGTCGTGACGCTCTCGAGCTCGTCGATGGCGTCGATGCTGCGGATCTCGCTCGCGTGCCGGAGCGTGTGCATCACGAGGCCCTTGCCGCGCGGCTGGATCGCCACGAGATACTCGCGGCCGTAGAGCGCCAGCTTCCCGATGCCCGCCTTTCCCTGCATGCCCTCGCGCATCACCGAGAACGCCTCGGCCGCGACGGCGCCGTCGGGCGCGAGGTAGTACGGCCGCTCGAGGTAGATCGGATCGATCGCCGACGCGTCGGTGAACTGCACGAGATTGATCACCCGCGTCGACTCGGTCCGCACCTTCGCCAGATCGTCCTCCGAGACGACGACGTAGCGGCCCTTTTCGAACTCGTAGCCTTTCACGAGATCGGTGTTGGCGACCTCGGTCTCGCAGTGCGGGCACCAGCGTTTCTGCTGGATCCGCGTCTGGCACTCGCGGTGGAGCTGGTTGAAGCTGATCGTCGCGGCGGCGTCGGTCGCGGGAAACACGCGCACCGGGATGTTGACGAGGCTGATCTTGAGGTAGCCCTTCCACGTGGGTCTGGCGGCCATGGGAGTATCTCGCTGATTGTCGATTGCTGATTACTGATTGTCGGCTCGATTGGTTATCGGCCCGAGCGGTTCGCTGCCATAGATTGCACGGCGGTGCACGAACCTGCGCGGCCGCCCCCGCTCCTGAGCATCGCGTGATGGGGTGCCTTCATCCTAAGATGCAGCCATGGCCCCAGGCAAGTGGACGGCGGCGGTGGCCGCCGTGCGCCCCATGCTGGCGACGCTCGCCGAGCTCGGCGAGGTGCCGCTCACGAGCGACCGCCTCGTCTACGAGCCCAAGTACGACGGCATCCGCGCGCTCGTCGCCATCGAACCCGGCGTCGCAGCCATAGCAGCCGTAGGGGCCGAGCTTGCTCGGCCCGGATCCCGAGCCCCGAGCCCCAAGCCCCCAGCCCTCGTCAGCGTCAGCATCTGGTCCCGCAACGGCCACGACAAGACCGCGCAGTTCCCCGACCTCGTCTTGGCGTTCGAGACGGTCTTCGCGAAGCGCCGCGCGGCGCTGCTCGTCGACGGCGAGATCGTCGCGCTCGACGAGCGCGGCCGTCCCGCGAGCTTCACGCGCCTGCAGCCGCGCATCCACCTGACCGGCGCGAAGGCGATCGCCGGCACCGCGCGCGCGATCCCGGTCGTCTTCGTCGCCTTCGATCTGCTGCGCGACGGCGACGAAGACCTGCGGCGGCTTCCGCTCTCCGCGCGTCGATTGCGGTTGCAGACGGTGTTCCGCCCATCCGCGAAGTCTCCGCTTCGGCTGAGTGAAATGGCGGTCGGCGACGGGCGAGCACTCCTGGCGCGCGCCCAGCGCGAGGAGTGGGAGGGCTTGATCGCCAAAGACGCCGCGTCGATCTACGAGACCGGCCGCCGCAGTCCCGCGTGGCGCAAGATCAAGCTCCACAAGCGCCAGGAGTTCATCGTCGGAGGCTGGACCGAGGGGCGCCAGTCGCGCGCGCACTTCGGCGCGCTGCTCCTCGGTGTCTCGACCGGAGGCCGCGGGGGCAGAATGCTCACCTTCGTCGGCAGCGTGGGGACGGGTTTCGACGAGGCGGAGCTCGAGCGCGTCGCGAAGCTGCTCAAGGCCCGCGAGGTCAAGACCTCCCCCTTCACCGAGTCGTTCAAGACGAAGCCGCGCGGAGCGCCGCGGGGCGGACGGGGCCGCCGCCCCTCGACCAGCTCGGGGCGCTCTGAGCCCGTCGAAGGGCGCAAGCGACGCGCTTGGCGGGGTGCAGGCGCCTTCGCACGGCTCCGGCGACCCTGGACGAAGCTCGAAGAGCGGAGTCTGGGGGACCCCGCCATGACGAGTCTGGAGCCGAGGCATTGGGTGAAGCCGGAGCTGGTGGCCGAAGTGAAGTTCGCGGAGTGGACGCCGGAGAGACGACTCAGGCATCCGGTGTATCTGGGATTGCGGACGGACAAGAAGGCGACTGAGGTGCGCATCGAAGGAGCGCGGGACCAGGAACGAGGAACGAGGGCCCTCATCGCGCGCTTGCGCGCGCTGGAAGACGCCCGCAAGGACGGCTGGCTCGACCTCGCGGACGGCCATCGCCTGCACGTGACGAACCTCTGGAAGATCTTCTGGCCCGAGCTGCGCATCACGAAGGGCGACCTGCTTCGCTACTACGTCGAGGTCTCGCCGTTCATCTTGCCCGCCGTCGCGGATCGACCGCTCGTGATGAAGCGTTTCCCGAACGGGATTCACGGCAAGGCGTTCTATCAGCAGCGCGCGATCGTGCGGCCGCCGGCGGGCGTCCGGATCGGCACGCTGCCCGAGGGGGTGGATCCCATCAAGGACGAGAAAGAGGTCCGGAATCCACAGCGTTTCGTCGGCGGATCGTTGACCACTCTTCTCTATATGGCGCAGATGGCGGCGATCTCGCAGGACCCCTGGTTCTCGACCGTCCGGGCGCCGCTCGACGCCGACCAGGTGGCGATCGATCTCGATCCCGGCCAGGGCGCGACGTGGCAGACCGTGCTGGATGTCGCGCGCTGGGTGCGTGACGAGATGGGGCGGCTGCGCGTGCCCGCCGTGCCGAAGACCTCAGGCTCCCGCGGGCTGCACATCTACGTTCCGCTCCCGCCCGGGACGTCCTACGACACGGGCCAGCTTCTCTGCCAGATCGTCGCGACGCTCGTCGCGACGACGCACGCGAAGCAGGCGACGATCGAGCGGATGGTGGCGAAGCGGCCGCAGGGCGCCGTCTACGTCGATTACCTGCAGAACATCCTCGGCAAGACGCTCGCGACGGCCTACAGCGCACGCGCGAGCGACCACGCGGGCGTCTCGACGCCGCTCACCTGGAAGGAAGTGGACGAGGGGATCGACGCGCGCGAGTTCACCCTGCGGACCGCGCCGGCGCGCTTCCGCGAGGTTGGTGATCTCTGGGCGCGCCTGCGCACGGGCAAGCCGGTCGACCTGCGCGCGGTGTTGAAGCGCTTCGCGCGTCTGAATCGACCCAGCGCGGTGCTCGCTCGCTTCGCGCGGGACGCGTAGGGGCCGAGCTTGCCTGCCCTGAGCGGCGTCGAAGGGCTCGGCCCGTCGGCGGGAGGCTCTGAGGGAATCGCCGTAGGGCCGGACTTTAGTCCGGCCTGTCGGGCCGGCAAGCAGGAGCTGCTATGATCGGCTGACGATGGGCAAGAAAGAGAAGCGCACGCCCGCGGCATCCGTCGCGCTCTTCGGCATCGGCAGGATCGCGCGGCATCTGTTCGTCTGTGCCGGTCCCGACTGCGCCGACGCGGATGAGGGCGACCAGACCTGGCAGTACATCAAGCGCCGGATGAAGGAGCTGAGCCTCACCGGCCCCGACGGCCCGTTCTACCGCACGAAGTGCAACTGCCTGCGCATCTGCAACGAAGGGCCGATCTGCGTCGTGTATCCCGAGGGCGCGTGGTACCGCCACGTCACCCCCGAGAACGCCGAGCGGATCATCCAGGAACACCTCATCGGCGGGCGCATCGTCGA
>CAYHSN010000036.1:0-7783 GCA_964359235.1 uncultured Vicinamibacterales bacterium
TGCAGGTGGTGCCTTGGACGTCGCATAACCAGCGCCGAGTCTCCACGTCGAACGAGACGGTCTTCCCGTCGCAGACGACGAGCTGCGGCCGTACGTAATTCGTCCCGACCCCTGGAGACCCTGGGCCGCCCGGCTAGACCCAATACCGTTCAGTTAACACCCTGCCGTCATTCCGGGGCCGCGCAGCGGAACCCGGAATCCAGTCAGGGTGACCACCCTGGACCCCGGTTTTCACCGGGGTGACGATATGTGAACAGTATTGCGGCTAGACCGTCTCGATGCGCTCGATGATCTCCAGGAAGAACGCGCGCGACCAAATTGTCAGTGCAGCGTCGTCGCGGACAAACCGCGACACCTCCTCCCGGGCCGCAGCCACGTCGAGCCCCGCAATGGTGGACCGGAGACAGGTAAGCAGGCCGTGTCGATCAAGATGGCCGTCTTCCGGCCAGTCGCCCGACGCCCGCATCCGCGCTTCGAGGTGGGTGAGTCGAAGGCGAGGGTGACGGCCGAGGTACCAAACCAAGTCGTACCAGTCCCGGCCCTTCACACGTGTCTTCCATCGCCGGCAGAGCACCGCGTGCGTCTTGCTGGCGAACAGGTCCGGCAGGCTATAGGCACGCACGGCGAAGGCCACGGGCAGCAGCAGCGTGCGTCCTTCGGTTTCGAAGCCACCCGGAGGGTTGGTGTCTACCTGGACCTTGATCTTCAGCACGTCGCTCGCACGGAGGCCGGCAAGGGCGCCGGCACCAGGCGTGGCGGCCAGTGACGACTGGAGCGGGTGCGTGCGAATGACGGCCGCTTCGATCGCCGATGTGCCGTGGCGCGGCTTCGGCTCGACGCTAACCTCGAAGCCGAAGCTCTCGAGTTCTCGGCGAATCGCGCCGCAGAACGGGGCGAGGGAGAAGGCCGGATCGGGGGTCAGCCGCGAGAAGTCGAGATCCTCGGAAAACCGATCGAGACCGTACAGCACGCGGAGTGCGGTGCCGCCGTAGAAGGCGGCGCCCTCGAAGAACTTGGCGCGCCACAGGCCGAGCAGGGCGAGTTGCTGAAGGATTTCGCGGAGCGCGTTGACATAGTCGTCGCGGGTCTGGCACGCGTAACGGCCGAGCATCTGGTCGATGGCGTCGTTCACCGGCGAGCCTCCTGCAGGCGTGCAATCGTTCGCTCGAGTGCCGACACCCGGTACGAGCGGTAGGCGTCAGCGATGGCCTGGAGCCGCTGCACATCCAGGCTGGTCAGCCGGTCCGCGTCGATACGGAGATCCTCGAGCAGGTACGCCCGCATGCCCGCGACTGTCGGGCGTCGGAGGCGCCGGTCGCTGGCCACCTTGTCCGCCAGGGCCTTCTCAGGGGACGCCATCAAGTAGCGCGCGACGCCGTCGCCGTGCCATTCGACGCCGGGGGCGTAGCGCCGCGCCGTGGTCGCGCGATACGAGAATACGCCGATCGGTGTCACGAACCGCCGGTGTTCGCCGGTCGTCAGCGACGTGACCCCTTCCACACGCTCGGGGATCAGCCCGTGTCTGCTCATGGCGTAGTCGAGCGACACGTACGACGGGCCATAGATCAGGTTGGCCAACTGCTCGCGGATGAGCGGCTGGCGGCGGTAGCGTTCACCCAGGACATACAGCCCCTTCCGCAGCCGTACGAGTTCGCCGCCGGCGAGCAGTGCCGTGATCCGGTCCCTCGGCTTGGCGTAACCACGGAGCAGGGACGTGAGCTGCTGGTAGTCGAGCACGTCGCCTGGGATGCGATCCCGGATGTCCAGCCCGGTCACCATGGCCAGATTATCGTCATTTCATGGCAGGATGTCTAGATATTCTGGACATACTGTCTGTGTATGGCAACTCAGCACTCCATTGCGCTTGTCTGGACTTGACTCCTGTGATAATTAATAAGCATGCACTCACTTATTGACATCGGCTACGACTGGCCCTTGACGCATGGCCACCTCGTCATTACCGCACTGGCCCTCCCCATCTGCTGGCTCGCGTGGAGACGGCGCTGGCCGCGACTCGTCCTGCTCCTGGCCGCCGCCGTCGCGGCCTGGTCGATTGCGGCATTCCTCGTCGTCCCGTTCGTGTTCAGGTTCAACGACGTCCCGGAACTCCCGACGCAGGCGTTCGTGGCGTCGGGTCCGGCCCGCGTCCTCGATCTCGGGGCCGGCTCGGGCCGCTCATCGCTGATGGTGCTGATGGCCCGGCCGCAGGTCACGCTCGTGGCGCTCGACAACTTCAGCGCCACCTACATCCGGAACCACGGCGCCGAGAAGACACGCGCGAACTTCCGGGCCGGCGGGTTCGAGGGCCGGGCCACGGTGCAGTCCGCCGACATGCGCCAGTTGCCCTTTCCCGACGCATCATTTGACGCCATCGTCAGCGCGTACGCCATCGATCACCTGGATCGGGACGGAATCACGAAGACCCTGGCCGAGGCCGCGCGAGTGCTCCGCCCGGGCGGAGAGTTCCTGCTCGAAGTGATGAACCCGGACCGATGGATGCGATTCGCGTGGGGGCCCATGCTGCTGCACGGCGCGAGCCCGGACCGGATGAACACCGCGTGGAGGTCGAGGCTGGAGCGCGTCGGATTCACAATCGTCGAGGTGGGCACGGTGCCCATCACCCTGTACCTGCGCGCCGTGAAGCCGCGCTCGACACAGTGAGTCATAATCGACCCTGATGGCGCGCAAGAAAACCATCTCCGATACCGACCTGCTGGCCACTGCACGAGACGTGTTCGTCGAAACGGGTTTCGGGGCGTCCACCAGGGAGATTGCCCGTCGGGCCGGCATCTGCGAAGGCGTGTTGTTCCAGCGTTACGCCACGAAGCGCGAGTTGTTCTTCGCCGCCATGGTCCTGCCGGCCCCGGACCCGGCGGCGCGGCCCGACCCTGGCGGGGTGCACGGGTTCGAGCATCTGGTCGAAATCGCCGAATCGATGACCGACTACTTCAGGCAGACCGTGCCGGTACTGCTTCCGCTGATGACCCACCCGGGATTCCGATTCGAGGAGTTTGCCCAGCGGCACCCGAACTCGCCGCTCGATGAACTGCGGCGGCGCCTGATCGGGTTCTTTGCTGAAGAACGCAGAGCCGGGCGCATCGGCGCGGTCGACCCGGGTGCGGCCGCCCTTATGGTGCTGGGCGTCGCGCAGACCATTGCGTTCTTCGAACGGATGGGGGCGCACGGCGGCCACTTTCCGCCGGAACTGCTGCGCCGGGGCCTCCGCTGCCTCTGGGACGGACTGGCCCCGCGCCCACGCTCTACGCCGCGTGCGTAAAGCCGTGCTGCCGGCGTCAGGAGGTCCATCCCCCTTGAACGGCGAGCGTCACCGACCCGGAGTGTGGCTGGGGACGAGTTACCCAATTCGCCGGACGGCCGTGGTAGTGTTCCGGATCCGGACCGGCGGCCGGGGAGCGCAGCCGGGTGTCGCGACACGAAAAGAGGGAACAGCATGAGGCTACTGTTCGTGGCGCTGGTCGTCGCGCTCTGCGGCGTGACGGCGTCGGCGCAGACGTTGGATGCCGAAGTGGCGGGCATGGTCTCGAGCGCGTCGTTCAAGCAGGCGGCGGCGTTCCTCGACGCGGACCACGAGCGGTTCGTGCGCGAACTGATATCGCTGACCGAGATTCTTGCGCCGCCGTTCAAGGAACAGAAACGCGCCGAAGCGGTCCTGGCGATGATGCGCGAGCTGGGCCTTGCCGACGCGGAGATGGACGGCGAAGGCAACGTGATGGGGCTGCGGAAAGGCACCGGCGGCGGGCCCTTGCTCGTTGTGCTCGCGCACCTCGACACGGTATTCCCCGATGGCACCAACGTCACCGTCAGGCGCGAGGGCACGCGGCTGATGGCGCCCGGCATCGGCGACGACACGCGCGCTGTCGCGATGATGATCGCCATCATCCGGGCGATGAATGCGGCCGGGATGCGCACGGCCACCGACATCCTGTTCGTCGGTAACGTGGGCGAAGAAGGTCCGGGCAACCTGCGGGGTGTCCGGTACCTCCTGCAGCACGGTAAGTACAAGGATCGGATTCGCGCCTTTGTCGCCATCGACGGTGGGGACCAGGCCACCATCGTCAATGGTGCGCTGGGGAGCCGGCGGTACCGCGTGACCTTCAAGGGGCCTGGCGGCCACAGTTACGGAGCGTTCGGGTTGGTCAGCCCCGCGTTCGCGCTGGGCAACGCGATCAACCGGTTCTCGCGTGTCGTCGTGCCGGCCAAACCCAAGACGACGATGAACGTCGGGATTGTGGGGGGCGGCAACTCGGTGAATTCGATTCCCGGCGAGATGTTCAAGGATGTCGACATGCGATCCGAATCGCCCCAGGAACTCAGGAAACTGGACGAGGCGTTTCTCGGGGTCGTGCGCGACGCCGTGGACGAAGAGAACCGGACCCGTTCCACGGCGGAAGGGCGGATCGAGGCGGACATCAAGCTGCTCGGGGATCGGCCGTCCGGTGACACGCCGGTGATATCCGAGCTGGTCCAGAGGACCGCTGCCGTCGTCAAGGCGTTCGGGATGACGCCCAGCTATGAGATCGGCAGCACCGATTCGAACATTCCCATCAGCATGGGGATTCCCGCCGTCACCATCGGCCGCGGCCGGGGCGGGCGTGGGCACTCGCTGGACGAGTGGATTGACGTCGAGAAGACGTCGAGCGTGAAGGCGGCACAGGTGGCGCTCGCGATCATTCTTGCGTCGGCCGGCTTACAGTGATCGCGTAGGACGATTACCAACCTGGCCAGGGCGTCGGCGCCGACGTGGAGAGCGACGGCGCGCGTGGGCTTGGGGAGATTGGTGACACGTTCGGGTTGCGCGGTTGTCGGTACTTCCACGGCGCAATCGGTGCGCTATCCTGCCACAGCCCGCGCCGCGCAGACCGCGCACATACGGCAAAGGCCGTCCGGCGCGGAGAGCGCGCGGGACGGCCTCGCCCGACTAACGCGGTGCGTGCTGACCGACTACGCCGGCTGGACGTTTTCGGCGCGCGGACCCTTCGGCCCCTGCCCACGCTCGAAGGTCACTGCCTGGCCCTCGCGCATGCTGTCGAAGGGCGTGCTGGTGCACGCGGACTGGTGGAAGAAGTACTCGCTGCCGTCCTCGGCGGCGACAAAACCGAAACCCTTGTCGCTCACCAGCCGCTTGATCGTGCCGTTCATTGCCATTGTCGTATCCTGACCTCTCATAAAACCGATACCCGCCGGAACGCCGCGAACGGCGCCGTGTGGACGTTCACGTACCGGATGAGGTCGCAATCGAATCTGCTATGCACAGGGGATAGATCGCGTCGAACAGCCTGTAGCTTTGATGTGGACGGGAGCGGCAGACCACGAGGCGTGCCGTCGGCGGCGGGTCTCAAAGCGGAACGGAAGTAAGTATAGCACGGATGAGCGGATTGCGGCGTGCGCGGGTCTTTCAGACATCTTGACGTAACTACCAACACGGATCGGTCCCTCGCGGCGGCGACAGCGACATCGCACCGGTGTAGACCGCCATGCCGACGACTGCGTCGACGCCCAGCGCCTCGAGCGCGTGAACCTCGTCCCAGGTCCGGATGCCGCCGGCTGCGGTGAGCCGGCGCGTGGTGGCGACTCGGACCGCGCGGACCGCATCCATGTCGATGCCGCCCATCAGGCCCTCGGTATCGACGTGGGTATAGAGGAAGCCCCCGCACCAGGGCTCGAGCCGGGCGACGGCCTCGGCCGGCGTCATCCGCACGGTGTCCAGCCACCCTCGCACGGCCACCTGGCCCCGCCTGGCGTCCACGGCGCCCATCACGCGCGCCAGTCCGCACGCGCGGGAGACCTCTTCGGCAAAGTCTTCGTCGATCCCGGACCCCGAGAAGAGGGCCGAGCCGAGGATCACTTCCTCGGCGCCGGCGGCAAGGGCTCGGGCGGCGCCATCCACGCTCCGCAGCCCGCCGCCGACGCGGCACGGCAGTTCGCGGCAGATGCGCGTGAGCAGGTCGCGGTTATGGCCCGTACCCTTCGCCGCGTCGAGGTCGATCACCTGCACGCGCGGGAAACCCCTGAACCTCTCCACCCAGGCGTCCACATCGTGGAAGGCCAGGGCCTCGCGCTCGCCCTGCACGAGCTGTACCACGCGGCCGGCCTGGAGATCAATGGCGGGAATCAGCACGTCGCCTCACAGGCGGATCGGTATCGCCCGGTCCGCCAGGAACTGCTTGATGGACCGTACGCTGCACGCGCGGTCGTGGAAGATGGAGGCCGCCAGCGCCGCGTCGGCGCAGCCGGCGGTGAAGGCCTCAGCGAAGTGATCCGGCGAGCCGGCACCGCCCGATGCAATGACCGGGATCGAGACGGCCGTCGAGACTGCGGCTGTCAGGACGCAGTCGAAACCCCGCTGCGTGCCGTCGGCGTCGATCGAGGTCAGCAGGATCTCGCCTGCGCCGCGCGACTCGGCCTCGCGGGCCCACGCCACGGCGCCCCACGAGGTGGGCACGCGGCCGCTGTGGCTGCTGACCACGAAGCTGTCGCCGGCGCGCGCAGCGTCGATGGCCACGACGACCGCCTGGCTGCCGAACCGATCGGCGATGCGCGTGATGAGCGACGGGTCGGCCAGCGCGGCCGTGTTCACACTGACCTTGTCGGCACCCGCGTCGATCACCTCGGCCGCGTCCTCCAGCGTACGGATGCCGCCGCCTACGGCCAGCGGGATGAAGAGGCGTGCAGCCACGGCCGCGACCGTCTGCCGCAGAGCGAGCCGGCGCTCGAGCGTGGCGGCGACATCGAGCACGACGATCTCGTCGATGCCCTCCTCGTTGTAGCGGGCGGCGAGTGCCGCCGGGTCGCCGGCATCGCGGAGGCCTTCGAAGTTGACGCCCTTCACGACGCGGCCGTCGCGCACGTCGAGGCAGGCGATGAGGCGCTTGGCGAGCGTCAGCATCGGGCCTCGCTTCCCGCACCGCGCCCGGCGTACGTCGACGCGGCTCTGGCGAAGTTGGCCAGCACCGACAGGCCGACGGGCCCCGACTTCTCGGGATGGAACTGCACGCCCCAGACGGGGCCGCGCTCGACGGCGGCCGCGAAGGCCTGGCCGTGCACCGTCCGGGCCGAGCACGCGTCAGTGATCGGCGCGGCATAGGCGTGGGTGAAATACACGTAGGAGCCTGGCGGGATGCCCGCCAGGAGGCGCGGAGATGCGGAAGCGGGGTGTGACGGCGCGTCCGATGGCGCCATCTCGAGACGGTTCCAGCCGACATGCGGGATCTTCACGCGCGCGCCGTCCGGGCATTGTCTTGGCAGGCGCGTGATGCGGCCGGGCAGCACGCCCAGGCCCGGGGTGTTCGGCGCCTCGTCGCTGCCGTCGAACAGCCACTGCATGCCGAGGCAGATCCCGAGCAGCGGCGTGCCGGCGCCGATGGCATCGAGCACCGCGTCGCGCCAGCCCTCGTCGAGCGACGAGGTGACGCCGAAATGGCCGACGCCGGGCACGATGATGCCGGTGACGTC
Source organism: uncultured Vicinamibacterales bacterium (assembly GCA_964359235.1). Lineage (GTDB taxonomy): Bacteria > Acidobacteriota > Vicinamibacteria > Vicinamibacterales > JAHECP01 > CAYHSN01. Next base: position 7,474 of record CAYHSN010000036.1, read on the forward strand.
CCGGAGGTCGCCCGGCGATCGCGGCTCGATCACCTGGGCCCCGAGCGCACCGAGCGCCTTGCGCACCGACGCCAGGTTGCCCGCGCCGTAATCGACGAGCGCGATCACAGCAGCTCCTTCGTGCTCGGCAGCACACGGGCCAGGCGGCGGTCGCGCGCGCAGGCCACGCGAAGCGCCCGGGCGAACGCCTTGAACGACGCTTCGATCCGATGATGGCTGGACCGCCCGTACAGCACCTTCACGTGCACGTTCGCGCGCGAGCCGGCGGCGAACCCCACGAAGAAGTCGGTCACCAGCTCGGTCTGCAGAA
>CAYHSN010000036.1:7793-13499 GCA_964359235.1 uncultured Vicinamibacterales bacterium
CATCACCCACCCAGGGACTACCATACCACCGGGGGCAGACCCTTCGCTGCGCTCAGGGTGACACATACACGGGGGGCCCCCTGGAAAGTTCCTCCAGGCCACCTCTCTCTACCTCACCCCCGCGCGGGCTTCCCCCCCCCCTCGCGGGGCGCGCCCACGCCGGTGTGCACCACGGCGAACACGCGACCGCCGAGATCGACGGCGGCCACCGCGAGCGTCTCGTCCATCGGCATCACGAAGTAGCCCGCGCGATTGATGCCGCGTCGCGACCCGAGCGCCCGCGACACCGCTTCGCCGAGCGCGATGCCCGTGTCTTCCACGGTGTGGTGCTGGTCCACGTCGAGATCGCCTGTGGCCTGCAGCCGTAGGTCGAAGGCGCCGTGACGGGCCAGAAGCCCCAGCATGTGATCGAGGAAGCGGATGCCCGTGCGCACCTCGCAGCGCCCCCGGCCGTCGAGGCCGAGGCGCACGTCAATCCGTGTTTCCCGCGTCTCGCGGGTTACCCGCGCCCGGCGCATATCGCCTCCTCCAGTGCCGCCATGGCCGCGCGCGTGTGCCTCGTCAGCCCCGCGGTGACCCTTAGGCACCCGTCGCAGCCCGGTGCCGACGATCGGTCGCGCACGTGGACCGCGCGCGCGGCCAGCTGCTGGTGAACGGCGCGCGTGTTCCCGACGCGCATGAGCACGAAGTTGGCCGTGCTCGGCCAGAAGGAAAGTCCCAGCCACCGGCAGGTGTCGTAGATCAAGTTGCGCGACTGCCGCACTTCTTCGATGTACGCATCGAGATAGGCGCGATCGCCGAGCGCCGCCTCCAGGGCCACGGCCGCGAACACGTTGACGCTGAAGGGCGCAATGGCCGACCGCAGCCGGCCGATGAGCGCCGGCACCCCCACGAGACAGCCCACGCGCATGCCGGCCAGGCCATAGGCCTTGGCGAAGGTCCGGCCCACCAGCACGTTCGGGTACGTCTCGATGAAGGGTGTGAACGTGTCGCCGGCGAAATCGGCGTACGCCTCGTCAACAAAGACCACGGCCTCGGGCGGAACCATGCGCGCCATCTCGCACACCGCCTCATGGGGAATCCACTCGCCGGTCGGGTTGTTCGGATTGCTGAAGAGCACAAGACCGGTGGCCGGTGAGACGACGCGGCGGACATCCTCGATCGAGAACCGCAGATCAGGGCCGGGCGTGGTCGTCACGACGCGTGCGCCGGCCAGTGCCGCGCATGGGCCATACATCCCGTAGGCCGGCTCCACCACCACGGCCTCGGCCGGTGCGTACTGCCGCGGCAGCAGCGCCAGCGCGGCCGTCAGGATGCCCTCGTCGAGCCCGTTGGTCAGCAGGACGAAGTCCTCCGGCACGCCCAGAGCTTTGGCGCACGCCCGCGTCGCGCCGGTGTAGGCCGGGTACCACGCGACCTGCTCGCGCGTGATGCGCCCGAGCGCCTCCATCACCGCCGGCGAGCAGCCTCCCGTGTGCTCGTTCAGGTGGAGCCGGATCCCGTCCTCCACATCCGGAAGCGGCTCGTACAGGTAGCCCGTGCTCATGCGAGCCTCGCCGCAATCGATGCCGCGTGCCCGGCGAGTCCTTCCACGCCGGCCATGGCGATGGCCGCGGTGCCGACCCTGCGGATGCCGTCGCGCGACAGACGCTGCACGCTCATCGTGCGCACGAAGTCCGCCACGCTCAGGCCCCCGCGAAACCTCGCCACACCCCCCGTGGGCAGCACGTGATTGGATCCGGTGACGTAGTCGCCGGCCGCCGGCGCCGCGAACCTGCCGACAAACACCGTGCCCGCGGCCGGCATCCGCGCCACCACGGCGTCCTCGTCGGTTGCTAGATGTTCCGGCGCGATCCGGTTGACCAGCGCGATCGCCTGGTCGAGCGTGGGCACGACGATGGCCGCACCGTTTAGCGCGAGGGCCGTGGCCGCAGGGCCTGTCGCCGGCGCCAGCGCGGCGACCGCGCGGGCCACCGCCTGCGCCAGGGGTCGCGAGGTCGTCACGAAGAACGCGCGCGCGTCCGGGTCGTGCTCGGCCTGGGCGATGAGGTCGCGTGCGATCCAGTCCGGCCGCGCGCGATCGCTGATCCACACAAGCTCGGTCGGCCCGGCCTCGAAATCGATCGGGCAGTCGGCTGCCACCAGCGTTTTCGCGGCCGACACGTATCGATTTCCGGGACCGACGATCTTGTCCACGCGCGGCACCGTCTCCGTGCCATAGGCCATTGCGGCAATGGCATGCGCGCCGCCGACCCGGAGCAGGCGCGTGACGCCAGCTTCGATCGCCGCGGCCATCACCACGGCATTGGGCCGGGGGCACACGGCGATCACCTCGCCCACGCCGGCCACCCGCGCGGGGATCGCCGTCATGAGCAGGGACGAGGGCAACGGGTAGCGGCCGCCGGGGACGTAGCACCCGACGCGCCCGAGCGGCACCACGCGCTGCTCGACGGTGACGCCCGGCGCCACGCGCACGATGGATGGCCGCGGCCGTTGCGCCCGCGCGACGCGCCGGATGTGGCGCGCGCACGTCGCCATCGCGCGCCGGACATCCCCCGGCACGGTGCGGGCAGCTTCCTGCATCTGGTCGCGCGGGACCTCGACCGGCCCCTCGAGGCCGTCCAGCCGCCGCGCGTATCGCAGCAGCGCCCGGTCGCCCTCGCGCTGCACGGCGCGCACGATCGTCGTCACCTGCCGCACCAACGCGTGGTCGCGCGTGGCACGGCGATCCATCAGTGCGTGGGCCGCGGAATCTGTCGATCTCAGGATGCGCAGCACCTCGCCTCCTACAGCACGATCTTGTTGAGCGGGTATTCGACGATGCCCTGGCCGCCGGCGGCCTTGAGGCGGGGGATGAGATGGCGCGCCATCTTCTCCTCGAGGATCGTGTTCACCGCCACCCAGTCGGCATCAGCCAGCGGCGACACCGTGGGCCGCCTGAGCGCGGGCAGCAGCCCGAGCACCGCGTCGAGGTTCGCGCGATCCACGTTCAGCATCAGGCCCACGCGCCCGTGCGCCTCGATGGCGGCCTGCAGCAGCAGCGCGAGGTTCTCGAGACGCGTGCGCGTCCAGTCGCTCGTCAGGGCGATCGGGTTCGCGATGAGCTGCGTGTTCGACTCGAGCACGGTGTCGATGATGCGCAGTCGGTTCGCGCGTAGCGTGGATCCGGTTTCCGTGGCCTCGACGATGGCATCGGCCAGCATCGGAGGCTTGACCTCGGTGGCGCCCCAGGAGAACTCGACGTTCACATTGACGCCCTGGCGCGCGAAGTACGCCTGCGTCACGCGCACAAGCTCGGTGGCAATCGTCGCGCCCTCGAGATCGCGCACCGAGGTGTAACGGGAGCCCTCGGGCACCGCGAGCACCCAGCGCACCGTGCCGTAGCTCTGCTTCGCGTACACGAGGTCGGCGAGCGGCACCACCGTGCGGCCGCCGTTTGACGCGGCCTGCTCCGCGATCCAGTCCGCGCCCGTGAGCCCGGCGTCGAGCACGCCGTCGGCCACGTAGCGCGCCATCTCCTGGGCGCGGATCAGCATGCACTCGATCTCCGGGTCGTCGATGGCCGGGAAATACGAGCGCGGGTTGACATAGATGTTGAACCCGGCGCGCGCAAACAGCTGCACGGTCGCGTCCTGCAGCGAGCCCTTGGGAATGCCCAGCTTGAGCCTCATCACGCACGCTCCGCGGCAAGAGGAATGTCCTTCGTGAAACAGCTGCGCGCGCCGGTGTGGCACACGAGGCCGTCGCCGAGCCGCGTGACGCGCACAACCACCGAGTCGTCGTCGCAGTCGGTGAGAATCCGGCGCACCGCCAGGCGGTTGCCGGAGGTCTCGCCCTTGGTCCACAGCGTATTGCGGCTGCGGCTGTAGAAGGTCACAAACCCGGTGCGCCGCGTCCGATCGAGCGCCTCCGCGTTCATGAATCCCACCATCAGCACCTCGCCGCTCTCGTCGTCCTGGGCGACGGCGGGGATCAGTCCATTGAGCTTCGAATAGTCCACGTCTCTGCCTCGTGCGGCCTCCAGGCCGCGCTGCTGGGTGTTCGGGGAAAAAGAAAAAGCCCCGCCGGGTCCGGCGGGGCTGCTGGGTGCGTATGAGCGGGTAGTGCTAGAGGATCGTGCTCAACGCGCGCGGCATCGCCGGACCGCTCGTATGGCGGTGGTGATGATGGAGGTGCGCGTGGTGGAGCACAAACGACATCGTAACTCAAGTGTAGCGGGACGGCGGCCTGTCTGTCAACTCAGGGGGAAAGACGAGGCAAGGAAGCGAGCCGGGTCTGACTCACCCGCGCCCGTGTTTTGGGGGGGGGCGCGGCCCCCCCCGCCCCCGGGCCGCCGTCACGCAGCCGGATCGGGTTCGACACGACCGGTGATGGTATAACAGAGTGTCGCGCGAACACGTCCATCGTTCACGGAGAAGCCCCCATGCGAAACCGGATCGATCTCGTCTTGTCATTCGTCGGCCTGGCCGTCGCCGCAGCCTTTCTCACGCCCGGGATCGGCGCCCAACCCGCCGCCTCCCGGCACGAGACCGTAGCCGGGCCGCGGTCCGTCCCGCCGGCGGAGTTGACGCCGTGGCCGTCGCCCGCTGCGGCCGGCAGCCTGGCGCCCCAGCTGGCGGTGTCGCCGGACGGCCGCGTCTACCTGAGTTGGCTCGAACCCGCCGCTTCGGGCATCATGCGTTTCCGCCTGGCCGAACGGACGGCCGACTCCTGGAACCAGCTTCCTGACATCGCCGACGGGACGGGTCTCTTTGCCAACTGGGCGGACGTGCCGTCGGTGTTCGCCGCCGGCAACGGCACGTTGGTCGCCCACTGGCTCCAGCGGACGGGCACGGGCACCTACGCCTACGGGATCCGGATGCGCGCCTCAGCCGACCGCGGCCGCACGTGGTCGGCGGCCGTCAGCCCACATCGGGACGAGTCGCCCACGGAGCATGGGTTCCTGTCGTTCTTCGACGCGCCTGACGGCGCCATCGGCATGGTCTGGCTCGACGGCCGCGAGACGGCGGCCGCCTCGTCAGCCGGCGGCGGTCACGGCCACGGCGGCGGCGGAGCGATGACGCTGCGCGCCACGACGTTCGGGTCCGGTCTGACGTTGGGACCCGACGTGCTGGTGGACGGTCGCGTGTGCGACTGCTGTCCCACCGCGGCCATCCGCACGGGTCGCGGCGCGATCATCGCCTATCGCGACCGATCGGACCGCGAGGTCCGCGACATCGGCATCGCGCGGCTCGAAGGCGGCGCCTGGAAGCCGGGCGGCGTGATCCACGCGGATGACTGGACGATTGCCGGCTGCCCCGTCAACGGTCCGGCGCTCTCGGCCGCGGGCGACACGGTGGCGCTTGCGTGGTTCACAGCCGCCGGCGACCAGGGCCGCGCGCACCTGGCGCTGTCGCGTGACGGCGGCGCGTCGTTTGGCGCGCCCGTTCGCGTGGACGATGGCGGGTCGATGGGACGCGTGGACGTGGAGGTGCTGCCCGACGGCAGCGCCGTCGTGGTGTGGATCGAGTTCGCCAACGCGAAGGCCGAACTGCGCATGCGCCGCGTGTGGCCCGACGGCCGGCGGGGTCCGTCCGTCGTGGTCTCCGGCGTGACCGCCGATCGGTCGAGCGGCAACCCACGCCTCGTCCGAAACGGACACGATCTGGTTCTCGCCTGGCGCGCCTCGGGGCCCACGCCGCAGATTCACGTGGCGGCCGCGAAGGT